>NZ_JAUBSH010000004.1:89446-150054 GCF_036704705.1 Microcoleus sp. K1-B1
GGGCAAAATCTTGTAATTCCATAACTTAAGATGGAATTTGAAACTACTCTTAGACTGGGTGGCATCTACTCTAATATCGTTGCTATAAATTTGAAAACTTCTACTAAAAATGCAGTGCGTTAGATCGTCCCTCTAGTATCAGGTTGTGGTCGGATGTTGCTTGTACTTCATCTACAAGAATTAGAACCTGTTTTTTAGCAAATCGCAAAGGAGAAAACAAATGCCACAAGCTCGCGATCCAGTAGAACGTGTTGTTGATGCAGTTCGTGAACGGGTAGATCGAGTCAGAGAGGATGTCGGACACGCATTGAATGGTGATTTCGATCGCATTAGTGAAGATACAAAGCGCGACCTTGCCGAATCTGTTCGAGATTCTATGGAAGGTAGATCGCGCGTTGATATACCCGTCAACGATCGAGTCAGCATTCAAGGGACTCGTGAAAGAGACGGTTCTGTTCGTGTTGGTATCAAAATAGATCTTTAATCTTGAATGGAGATAATGACAATGACAAGACGTTTAGCTGGAACAGTAATCATTGATGGCACTGATGATGAGTTTTGGCCTCAAAGTGATGAAAAAGTTCATCGTGTCTTCAATGTGCAAATGATGCTTGATGAAGGACAACCTGCTTCTGCAATGGATATCCCAGACGTTCGATGGGGAGGAGAATGCCGCGTTGAAGTAAGACTTACAGCCAGAGTTGTTTCTGGAACTACAGTTCAGATTGAAGGAAATGCCAAGTTGTTTGAGGGTACTTCTGAAGACACAACTGATAAAGAAGATGAACAGGTAATTAGTTTCACTGTGCCCAAAGGTGGTGAAGCTGCTCATCACGGTATTCAACTCAGGAGTGCTGGAACTGGTGGAGGCGATCATGCTGAAATCAGTTTGAGCTTCACAAACTCTCTAGTTGAATAGAAGTCAAACTCACCTGCGTATTCGTAAAAGGTGCATAACAACGCTGTTGCAGCGGACTGTTGAAAGCTGCTTGTGGTGATGCAAGGTTTGTAAGCAGGCGCTGAACAGCAATGTTAGCCCGCTTTATCTCTCAGTTAGGACAGTAAAACTGGGATATTGGTCGGTGTTAACTTAGCTTGTAGTAATCATGAAACTGAACTTTGCTCTCAAAGCTTGCCTTACAGCAGGTATCTCAATTCTCAGTGTTATTCCAGCCTCAATTGCTCATGCTGACAATGGTGTTCCTGATTACATTGTTCAGTATCAGGGAAAGCCAGATATCGCAGTGTTTGAAGATGTAAAGCAGTCCTATGCACTTGGCTGTCCTGCTTTCAGAAGTCTTTGGAGTCGAGTTCAAGTCCAAACGGCTGTTAGTTCTGGTGTATTTAACCGGATTATAAGTGCTAATCCTGTGGTCGCTGACATTCCTTGCAATGGTTCAGTCGATCCATATGTCACCACACCTAGAGGGCTTGGTGCGTTGGTGATTATTAGACCTCTTGCAAAATAATTTTGTGCTATTATAGAAAGTTTAGACAATTTTTAAATCTAGCAGGGTGGGCAAGTTTAAGGAGATGCCAATCAACCCAATAATTCCAATTTTGACCTAAACTTGAGCAAACTTTTAAGTATAACACATATTTTTTTTGCAAGAGGTCTATTCATCGTGACGGTAAACCTTACAGGCATTACATTAACAGTGCTGAGTTCATAAGAGCAGTAGGTGGTGGGAACTCCATTTCTATTTCTGGAGAAGAATTCTCTCGTCAGTTCCCAAATCGCGGTACTGACTTTCGTTTAAGCCAGTAGCGAGGTTGTCAGAATTCAGAGTTGCATTTGCTAAGCAATTGACTTCGATCGTTAGGGTTTCGTGCTTTCTAGTCGAACTCTTAATTTTTCGAGGCATTCATACCCTTCCTTGCCTGTTGCTTATTACCAATTTACAGACCTTTACAAAAGCCTGTCACTTTTTCGCACCAGCAGGGCGATCGGGATGGTTTATTGTTTGAATTAAAGCAGAGAACAATTGGTAGCCTGACAAGAATCTATCTATAATAGACCTCTTGCAAAAAAAAATTATGTTACAATTAAAGGTTTTGAATTTTAGACCTGAGAGTTAACTCATAATTGTAAAGTGCTGATATAACCTCCAATCTGCTCCGCTTAAGCCAAACCCTTAATTATAGCATAAAATTATTTTGCAAGAGGTCTAATGAGGGGATTGAATCAAAGTAAAATTATGTCGGTTGTTGCAACCAAAGCTTATGTAGAATATCGGAATGATTCTTACTGGGTGGAAGGAACTCGAATCTCCCTTGACTCAGTGGTATACGCCTTCCGCGCAGGTAGATCGCCGGAAAGTATCGTTCAGTCTTTTCCGTTGCTGAAACTCGAGCAGGTTTATGGGGCGATCGCGTTTTACCTGGCCAATCGTGCTGAGATCGATGCTTACTTAGCAGCCGAGGAAGCAGCTTTTGATGCGATGCCCCAACCATTACAGTCTACCGATCCTGCTTTATACGACAAGTTGATGGCAGCCAAAACAGCAAGACAGCAGGTGAATTCGTGAATGTTTGCTACCAAGCTGATGCTGACTTGAATCAGGCGTCACAGGGGTTTTAAGACGGGAACCGACAATTGATTTTCCAACCGCCTTTGCTGCTGGGTTAGAAAGTGTTAAAGATCCAGAAGTATTGGCGATTGCAGCACAGCAGAAACGTATTCTCGTTAGCCACGATCGGAAAACGATGCCATCAGAATTTGCTGAATTCATCACCATCAATCAAAGTTCAGGAGTTATCATTGTCTCCAGAAAGCTACCAATTGAAGTCGTTATCGAGGAACTTTTGCTGATTTGGGCAGCATCCACCGCAGAAGAGTGGGTCGATCGTATTGCCAAGCTACCCCTTTGACGCAGGCTAACAACAAGATATTGTTGGAGTTATCATGTTGATCAACGATCGCCCTTATTTGCTCCATTACTTTGATCGCACCTCACCCCTTCATTCCCTCATCAAATAACAGGAAATGAAGGTTGCAGGCGCGATCGCGCTTTCCCCTGACTGATCACTCCTGACAGCTTTCTTGTCAACTGTCAACTGACTTTCATTCATGCCGCCTACCATCAGGCATCACCGCCCCCTTTAAATTCGCCCCCGCCAAATTAGTATCCAACAGCCAAGCATTTCTCAGATTAGCACCCTTCAAATTAGCACTTTCCAGATTAGCCATCCACAGATTAGCACCCTCCAAATTCGCCCCTTCCAAATCAGCGTTAACGAGAAAAATACCTTTCATAAAAGCACCTCTTAAGTTAGCAGTTCTCAAATTACTTCCTCCCAAATAAGCATCCTCTAAAAACGCATTTTCTAGATTGCTTCTCTCCAAATTTGCCCCGGCTAAATTGCTGCTTATCAGGTAAACCCCAGCCAAATTTGCCTGTTTCAAGTTAGCCTTTACCAAATGCGCGCTCCACAAATTCGCATCTTTAAGGTTGGCTTTTTCTAAATTGACGCCTTCCAGAAAAACTTCGCTCAAATTCGCCCGGGAAAGATTGCAACCTTGACATTCCCTCGCTGTCAGCAATTGCCGGACTTTATGCTTGACTGACGAACGGTTCGCTGCGAAAATTATTAAACCTGTAGTTGCTAAGGCAATAATACTAAAAGTTGCCAGCCCGATCGCACTTACAATATTCCTTTGTCCCACGCCTCGAAACATCCGCTTGCCGTCCCTAAAAATATTTCGATAATTGTTAGTATTTATAACCTAGTTCCTTCCTTCCCCTGCCCCTATGAAAAAACAGTTAAAATTTAAATTCCTGACGATCGCACTTATTGTAAGCTTAGCAATAATCGGTGTCGGGTGCGATCGCCTTTTCAAAAAACCCTTTCAACTTCCCGCCTCAGCCAAACAAGAACCCTGGCCAATTCAAACAGGCCTCCGAACAGCCATCGTCCGCGAAAATATACCAACAGTCAACCGCGTAGTTTTAGTACCCGACGAAGCCACATTCTTAGCAGCAATCCAAAAATGGAATCTCAAAGGAAACTGGCCTATTCTCATCGAAGATAAAAAATATGCGCCCATGTTTTTGCAGCGCTTTCAACCCGAAGAAATAGTTCGTTTGCCAAGCATCAAACAGCAACTGCCAAAAAATCAAAAACTCCAACAATTAATGCTGAACGCAGCAGCAGCAGCCTGGAATGCCACCGATACTCAAACCTTAAAAGCAAAATGGACGCAACTCGGCTGGGAACCCCCAGGAGTAGTAATCACATCAGAAAACGACCCCGCACGCTCAGCAGCAGTTGCCTTAGCAGCCGCTCACGGCCAACCTTTAGTATTTCTAGAAGGCAACTTCGGGAAACCCAACGATACCCTTAATAACACACAGTGGAAAAATCTGCAACTAGCCGTTACAAAAGCTGTCGAATCAACCGGATTTTTTTATTCTCAACTCGCAGACGCGATCGACACAATAACCATTGTACGCCAACTAGCAGTCAAATATCAATCTCCTGAAAAACCAGACGAACAACTAGCCGTTACCGACGGTTTGGGAAGGCACCCCAACGGCGAACGTTGGGCGGCTGTTGGCTGGATTTACGGTTCCGAGGTACGATCGATCTATCAAGCCATGTGTGCCATATTTCTAGACAGCCAAACAGCCATGCTTTATGACAGTTACCCCAAGGAAGGAAATTGGGCAAAATATGAAATGGAGGAAGCAGCTAGCGGACTAAAAACCATAGGTTTAAATGTCGAAGTAGTGCATAAACCAGAATCTAGCCTGGAAAAGTGGCGGAGTTTAGCCTCAAAACCGTGGACATTTGACTTAATATTAATGAATTCCAAAGGCTATCCAAAATCATTCCAAGTCGGCAACGGCGACGCTTCAGTTGAAGACCTACCAAAACTTCAATTTCCCGCAGCAATCCACATGATCCACAGTTGGTCAGCAGCAGCGCCCGATGACACAAACACCGTTGCCGGAAGGTGGCTAGAGAATGGTGCTTACGCATATATTGGCAGCGTCAACGAACCTCTTTTATCTGCATTTATTCCACCTAAATTAATGGTCGATCGCCTAAAGCGAGGAGCACCCTTTTTAATCGCAGCACGCCAGCTAGAATCCCCACCCTGGAAAGTCACCACCATCGGCGATCCGCTAATGTCGATCGCCAAACCCAGACCAAGAATCCCGCCCAGTCAACAACCAATGTGATAGTATGCGCGAGCGAGGGATTTAAAATTGGAGATTTAAAATTGGAGATTTGAGATTTGTGGTTGTAAGGTAAAATCTCCTATCGCCAATTCTTTAATTGGAAAGTTGTTTTTTACTGAGTTATATGATATTGCGATTTCACAGATGCGATCGGCCTAACCACCCACACGGTAAATATAGTTAATTAGCATTATCGCCAGAGTATATCTAAGTTTGAATGTAACTGAGCATACAATCACGCCAAATCCGCCGCTCCTCAGAATCAGTCATTCCAGCCCAGCAGCCACCCCCAAAAAATCACCCTAAAATACGCCTTAATTAAGTTGTCAATTCCCCTAAAATCACTCAAAATGAAAATAAGAAATAAATTGTAATATTATATAACTTCTCACCGAAGAATTAACCGCTAAATGAGAGCCATCCCTCCTGTGGATCTGCCGCCACCCGGGCCAACCGCAGCAACTCCCCAAGCCTCCAGCCTAAGCCCGCTATTCAACCGCCTGCACCCCAGCCCAGAAACCCTCTTGCTCATCCTCTCCCTAGTCATCGGGGGAGTTACGGGTGCAGGCGTCGTCACATTTCACTATCTCATCCACTTCATCCACAGCCTGATGCTGGAAGACTTCATGGGGGCGATCGCGTCGAAAGGCTCTTGGACTCTAGCCTGCATTCCCACCATCGGCGGAGTCATCATCGGGCTGATGCGGTGGCGATTTCGGGACTTTGGCCCGAATATGTCTTCCTTAATTGCAGCCACCCGCGGCCTGCAAGAACTCTCCCCCCTCAAACCCATCACCAAAATGGTGGCAGCCTCAGTTTCCCTCGGCACCGGCGCCTCCCTCGGCCCGGAAGCCCCCAGCGTCGAAATCGGCGCTAACTTCGGAATGCTGCTGGCTCAAGTTTTGCAGCTTTCCCCAGAACGGCAGCGCTTGCTCCTCGGCGCCGGAGCTGCTGCTGGTTTATCCGCCGGGTTTAACTCTCCCATCGCGGGAGTGTTCTTTGCTTTAGAAGTCGTGCTCGGCAGCACCTTCGCCACTTCCTCAGTCAGCGTTGTCTTGCTCTCCGCCGTAGTTTCCGCGCTCATCGCTCAAATCTGCTTGGGAGCTCAGCCGGCTTTTTCTTTGCCGATCTACGATGTCCGCAGCCCCCTGGAACTGCCTCTGTATATGGGATTGGGACTTTTGGCGAGCGGAGTGTCTCTAGCCTACACAGAAGCAATTCAATTAGCCGAGGGCTGTTTTCAAGGAAAAGTCCGAGGATTTGCTTGGCTCGGACGACTGCCCCGGCCGCTTCACCCGATCATCGGCGGGGCCGGAGTCGGCTTAGTCGCCCTACAATTGCCTCAAATTTTGGGTGTCGGCTACGAAACAGTCCAAGCAATGCTCCAAGATGTTAAATTTTCCTTGCCTTTGCTGTTGCTGCTGCTGTTTGTCAAACTGGCGATGACAGCAATCAGCCTCGGCAGCGGTTTAGTGGGCGGCATCTTTGCTCCGGCGATGTTTTTGGGAGCTTCCCTGGGTTCGGCTTACGGCCTCTTTTTGGAAATGCTGCCCGCAATGAGCGATCGAGTCGCAGGCCCTGCCGCCTACGCAATGGTGGGAATGGCCGCCGTCCTCGCCGGCAGCGCCAGAGCACCGCTGACAGCCATCCTATTGATGTTTGAATTAACCCGCGATTACCGGATTGTCTTGCCTTTGATGGCAGCAGTCGGATTGAGCGTTTGGCTGGTGGAGTGGGTAAACCGCCGATCGACAGCCCACAGCCTCAACCTTCAGCAAATGGGCGTAGACGTGGCTCTCAATACACCGATCAAAGCTAGAGAACAGTTGCAAGATTGGGAAGATGTTCTGGGCGATCGCATCGTCACAGAACTGATTTCTTGCCAACTCCCCACCGAGGGCGAACACAGGGACGATGAGCCAGTGCTGGCGATCGCCAATGCACATTTGCCGGAAAATGTCAAACCATTACCTGAAACAAAATCAGCAGTTTGACTGCTCTCAAATCCCGTTGTTTCGCCACCAAACCGATAATCTTAAAGCTAAATCTGACAACTATGATATTTATCAACCCGAAAACCGATTACGCCTTCAAAAAAATCTTCGGTTCCTCAGAAAGCAAAGACATTCTAATTAGCTTTCTCAACGCCTTGATTTATGAAGGCAATCCCACAATTCAAGACTTAGAAATCATCAACCCGAATCTACCACCCAAACTAGAAGGATTAAAAGATAGTTATCTGGATGTTAAAGCCAAACTCAGCGACGGCACGTTAGTAATTATTGAAATGCAAGTGCTCAACGTCCAGTCTTTTGGGAAACGAGTTTTGTACAATGCAGCGAAGACTTACGCTTTTCAATTGGAAGCAGCACAAGGATATCGATTGCTAAAGCCAGTAATTGCTCTGACAATTACTGATTTTGAAATGTTTCCTAACAGCCCCGAATTCATTTCCAGATTTGTGTTCAAAGAAGTCAATAAAAACTTTATTTATCCCGAAAACAATCTGGATTTAGTGTTTGTAGAGTTGCCGAAGTTTACCAAAGGACAGGAGGAACTTGAAACTTTAGCAGACAAATGGATTTATTTTATGAAAAATGCCAGAAGTCTGACATCGGTTCCAGAAACAATGGATAGCATACCAGAAATACATGAAGCTTTTAATATTGCGAATCAAGCCAGTTTGAGCAGAGAGGAAGTGGAAGATTTGGACAGAAGAGAACAGTTTATTTATGACCAACAGGGAGCAATTCTTAAGGCTGTTCAAGACGGCATAGAACAAGGCATAGAACAAGGCATAGAACAAGGACGAGAACAAGGCATAGAACAAGGACGAGAACAAGGAATGCGAGAAAAGGCGATCGCGATCGCCAGACAATTACTTTCACAGCTAGATAATGCCACGATCGCCCAAGTTACGGGGCTTAGCGTTGAAGATGTGCAGAATTTGCGCTCGACCAATTCATAGTTTAAAGTGGGCGATCGTACCTTGAGCCGATCGCCCACCCTCAACCCCTCGACATCGCAGACAGTGGCGCTACCCTCAAATCTGCTCTAAAATAATCAAAAATTATCAACAACAAGCCCAGAGGCGCTGAGGTGACTCCTAACGAGGCAACTGCAAAAAACACAAGTCAAAAAATACCCGGCAAAACCCCCTTGGGTTCTAGTTACTACGGCTTGTTAGGGCTGCATCCTTCCGCATCGCCGATCGAAATTCGGCGATCATACCGGGAACTGAGCAAACTCTACCATCCCGATACCACCGAGCTGCCGCCCGCAGTCGCAACCGCCAAATTTCAGCAGCTCAACAACGCCTACGCCACCCTCAGCAACCCAGAACGTCGCCTCGCCTATGACCTCAAAATAGGCTATTCTCGCCTGAACGTGATTGGGCCGCCCCCAGGCTTCGATACTCCGGTTTCGGGCTCCGGCAAAAAAACTTACAACTCCGCTTACCTAGATCCCACGGATCGACCTCTTTCCCCCGGAGAAATGTTCGCTCTGTTTATCATGGGAGCTAGCTTAATCGGATGTTTGGTACTGGCGATCGCGATCGGCTTAATTCGGGGCAATTAAACCCTCAAATCCCAAATCTCCAATCTAAAATCGGAAATCCTCAATCCGAAATCCCCAATCTAAAATCTAAAATCTAAAATCTAAAATCCCATGACTCTTCCTTCCGCTGACACTCCTTTGTACAACCATCCACTCCCGGAAATTGAGCAGTGGCTAAAAAGCCGCGGCTGCCAGCAAGATCGGCGAGAACTCCACTGCTGGCAGATCGAGCAACTTACATGGAAAGCAGAACTCTCCCTCGATATTGACCAACTTACCGTCCGCTACATCGATGCTGGAGCCGACGGCCAAGACATTCAGCGAGCATTCAAATACTCCCTCTCACGTCAGGACATTGAAGCGGCCGTTTTCTCCGGCCCCTAATTAGATTTTAGATTTTAGATTTTAGATTTTAGATTGGAGGACAAATCTAAAATCTAAAATCGTTATGCTGAGCAGGAGATGACCTACTTGGAAACTGAAAAATCAACCAAAAAATCTAAAATCTAAAATCCCAAATCCAAATTCGTTAGACTTTACCAAATCGGCGGCTGCGCTTCTGATAATCAGACAAAGCGCGGTGAAACTCCGATCGATCAAAATCCGGCCACAGCGTCTCAGTAATGTAAATTTCCGAATAAGCCATTTGCCATAGTAGAAAATTGCTCAACCGCATTTCCCCACTCGTCCGGATCAGCAAATCCGGGTCACAAACATCAGCAGTATACAAATAGCGTTTAAATAAAACCTCATCAATCTCCTCCGGCTGCAACTTGCCCTCTTTCACCTGAGTGGCGATCGCCCGACAAGCTTGTACAATTTCCTGACGCCCCCCGTAATTCGTCGCCACCGTAAACAAAATCCCCTGATTGTGCTGAGTGGCCGTCACAGAACGCTCGATTTCCGCCTGCAAAGACTTCGGCAAAGCCTGCAAATTCCCCATAAATTGAATTTGCACGTCCTCGTCCACCATCTCCCGCAATTCTTGTCGCAACTTTCCCTCAAACAAACTCATTAAAAAATCTACTTCCCCGGCCGGCCGCCCCCAATTCTCCGTCGAAAAAGCATAGGCCGTTAAAGCTGGAATCCCCCAATCTTTGCAGCAGCGCAGCAGTTCCTTCAGAGTGCTAGCTCCTCGGCGGTGTCCCGCAATCCGCGGCAACCCCCTCTTCTTAGCCCAGCGCCCATTCCCGTCCATAATCACTGCTATGTGCTTAGGCAGTAGTTCTTGTTGCAGATCCTCCGGCAACTTTTCCAAGCAAATTCCTTGACTCATGGTTTCTCCCGATTACCCGACTAACGGCGCAGTATCCGTTTTAATAGCGTCACTCCCTTCAATCCTATCTGGCGTCCGAGATTGCCGATCGGAATTGGAGCCACAGCTCTTTCTCCCTCGGACGGAAACAGCTTTGCTTCCAGCAATTCCTTAAGTTTGTTGCTAGTCAAAGGTCGATTTAAAAGTCCCATCTGAGCTAAAGAAATAGAACCCGTTTCCTCGGACACCACCACGCACACGCAAGCTTGCACCCGTTCTGTAATCCCCATCGCCGCCCGGTGGCGGGTTCCCAACTGCCGCGACGCAGTGCGATCGGACAAAGGTAAAATTACCCCCGCCGACACGATCCGCGAACCTCGAATCAAAACAGCTCCGTCGTGCAGCAAAGTTTGCGGCTGAAAGATAGTCTGCAACAATTCTTTAGAAACTTCAGCATTTAGCTTTAATCCCGGCACTGAAAAATCCCGATCGTCGATCGGAGAATCAGTTTCTATAATTAGTAAAGCGCCCGTGCGGTTTTGCGAAAGTTCTTTTACGGCGTCCACAATTTCATCTATTACGCTGTCCGGTTCGGGAGTTGGTCGGCGATCGCGTCCAAACAATTGCCGAAATTCCCCCCGACCCAATTGTTCCAGAAATCGGCGAAACTCCGACTGCAATATTACCGCCATTGCCACAGCCGAACCAGTCACCAAGCTATTGAGCGCAACGTGCAACAGCCTTAATCCAGCCCAGTTGCTCACCGCCGCCGCCAGCATCAAAATGATAAATCCCCGTACCATCCACAGCGTTCTGCGCTCGCCAACAATGACGAGCACCAAATACGCAAGGGCAAAAACCAGTCCAATATCGATCCCTTGAATCAATAAGGACTGAACCAGGGCCAAGTCAAAGCCAGATTGTTGATTGTTCATGGTTCATCGAACGCTACCGCCTGTGAACCGCGAACCGTGATGCACTCGAACCCGTGAACCATGAACAGTTGTTATAAGGAATACGCTGAAAATCCCCGTGTTTTTAGAGCGGGGAGTGTCAATCCAATCGTGTGACTGAACAAGGCAAAAGTTAAAAGTGAAAATGCAATCATCACTAAGTAAATATGGATTGTCTTTCTTTTAACTTTTAACTTTTAACTTCTAAGTTTTTACTTTTGAGCTCCGAGTCGTTCAGGAAGGCGGTCAAGCCTTAGCAAATCCTGGTAAGTTTCCCGCTGTATAATCGTGTTAACTTCCCCATTTCTTACTAAAACCGCTGCCGGTCTGGGTACTCGGTTGTAGTTAGAAGCCATACTGTAATTGTATGCCCCTGTGGCCGTAACCGCGAGGACATCTCCGGCATGACACTCTGGCAATTTGGCATCTTTAATCAGAACATCGCCTGATTCGCAGTGTTTCCCAGCAATTGTCACTGTTTCCGTTAAGGGATCACGCATTTTGCCGGCTGCGAGGACTCGATAAACTGATTGATAGGTAATAGGACGCGGATTGTCGGACATCCCTCCATCCACAGCTAGATACGTCCGCATTTCCGGAATGACTTTTTTAGAGCCAACGGTGTAAGCAGTGACACAGGCTGTACCGACGAGCGATCGACCCGGTTCGCAAAGCAATTTTGGTAATGGCAATTGCTGCCGCTCGCAAGCTGCTACCACTGCGGAGCAAATTGTACGAGCCCAATCTTCAATGCTAGGAGGATCGTCCGCTTCAGTATAGCGAATGCCCAACCCACCGCCAATATTAATTTCTGTTGCTGGTAAACCATAACTTTGTGCTTTAGTCAAGGCGTGAACTATGACTTCGGCTAAATCGTCATGGGGTTGCAGTTCAAAAATCTGAGAGCCGATGTGAGCGTGCACTCCCACGCAAAATAACGACGATTGTTGGCTGATAAATTTAAAAACTCGATCGAGTGAGTTGGGATCAAATCCAAATTTACTGTCGATTTGACCCGTCTGAATGTACTCGTGGGTGTGACACTCAATTCCAGGAGTAAACCGCACCATAACTCGTGTCGGCCCACCTGTGAGGCTGCTGACACCCGATTCTCCCAATTCTGCTAGAGTCTCTAAATCCCGCCAATTGTCGGCTACGGTAATGCAGCCGTTTTCGACAGCTAGCTGGAGTTCCTCGCGGGACTTGTTGTTACCGTGGAAGTAGATTTTGTCGGGGCTGACACCGGCTTGCAGTGCGGTGTGGATTTCTCCGGCGGATACGACATCTATGCCTAAACCTTCCGAAGCTGCGATCGCGCAAACTGCCAAACAACTCCAAGCTTTAGAAGCATAGAGCACTTGAGATTCGCCCGGATAGTAACGCTTAAAAGCATCCCGGTACTGGGTACAAGCCGCCCGCAGCGTTTCTTCGTCTAAAATATACAACGGCGAGCCAAATTGCTCCACCAAAGCTGTCACCTCGCAGCCTCCGATTTCCAACCGATCGCTGCTGTTAACACTGGCTGTCAGCGGTAACAGTTCTTGATTGGGCGATCGAGTTTGCAGGGCTGGTTGAGACTCAGACAGATACTTAAGTCCCGATTCCACCCCGAAAGATTGAGTTGATACCATCGCGCAATAACTATCCTTACGGTCTTTCCCAGTGTACAATTGACGGCAAGCAATTGGGTCAGTTGCCCCCAGATTCATTCCGCAAGCAGGCTGACTGACTGAGACTCGCTCGAACTCCGCATCCTTGCAGTGAGTAATGATCAAATCTAAAATCTAAAATCTAAAATTTAAAATCGGCTGTGCGTTTTCTACAAATTAAACATCTCGCCGCTGAAGACCTCAACAGTGCAGTCGAACTTGATCGGCTTTGTTTTGGGGGACTTTGGGCGATCGAAGGCTACAGGCGCGAGTTAGACAGTCCTAACAGCGATTTATTAGGTCTTTGGACATGGGAAACTGACGACTGTGAATCAGCTCAAAACCTGGCGGGCACGGGGGCACCGCCCCTACAAATTCCGCCAACTCTCATTGGTATCGGTTGTTTGTGGGCGATTTTAGAAGAAGCTCACATTATCATGCTGGCAATTCATCCTCAGTTTCAAGGTCAGGGTTTGGGACAAGCTCTGCTTTGGGCTTTGCTAAAATCGGCTTGTGAAAGACAATTAGAGCGATCGACTTTAGAGGTGCGGGATTCTAATTTAGCCGCAGTTTCTCTGTACAAAAAATTTGGTTTTAAAGAAGCAGGACGGCGCAAACGATACTACGAAGACACTGGGGAAGATGCTCTGGTGATGTGGCGCAGCGGTCTGGAAAAACCGGAATTTCAGCGATATTTGACGGTTGAGAAAGTGCAGATGTGCGATCGGCTTTACCAGAAAAACTGGCATTGGGCGATCGATAAATTTTGAGTTGAGAATGTAATTTATTGCGCCTTTAACTTGCATTGCTGGGAGGGTGGTCAACAGGTCGAGTTACTCGACGGAATAACGGTTGCAGCCTTGCAACTACGTTGATAAAAGCGACGTTAATTACGAGTGAACTTCATCAAGTCTTGCACATCTAATGAATATTGATCGAGATAATTTACTCATTGCTCTCTCTGTAACTTCTTAACCAATAACTTATTAATGAAAAATTAGTGCGATCGTTAATTGAGGTACAGGATAGAAATTTTTGCCGTTGGCGATGGCGACTTTCGGTTGTACTTGGATATGTAAATACCCGTGCGCTCCGTTTTGATCTCACTTGTTTCTCGCTATTCTAGCAGGTTAAGTTAGATTGTCAGTAGAATCAACTGAGCGTACGTCAGTTGTTTTTGTAAGTAGGCTTAATAGATTGTACTCATTTTAGATGAATCGACGAGATATCTAGACCCTGTTAGCGAAACGGAAGTTTTAGACCAGCTATTCGCTCACAGGCGAGGTCAAACAAACTACCATTATGATTAGCCATCGCCCTAGATCGATCGAGCAGACTGGATTGTGATGCTGGAAAATGGGCAGTTAAAAATTCAAGGGACTTTGGAGGAGTTGTGATCGCAACCGGGAAAGCATTTAGATTTCTTGACCTGACGGGGTGAAAACTCTGTCAAAAGACCTACTGACGGCGGATTGTCGTAGAATTTTCAGGGGGCGACAAGCGCCCCAAAACGTAATCTCTCACCATTAGTAGCGATCGCATTTCAGTAAGCCAAAGCTTTTCTCCTCAAGGATTCGTCACCCTTCTCGTATAAAAACAGACTTCAAGGTCATAAACAAGCTGGCATAAATTTATTTATTTGTGACCTCATCTTCCAAAGACTTATACTTCGAGCCATCAGGCATAACAGCACCTTCTAGCAAAGCACCACTCAGGTCAGAAATGCTAACTTTAGCACCTTTGAGATTTGCACCAGTTAGGTAGGCACTCTTCAGGTTTGCACCACTCAAACTAGCATCTCTCAAATCTGCACCACTCAGGTTCGCATTACTCAAATCTGCACAGATTAAATTAGCATTACTAAGATTCGCACTACTAAGATTAGCCTGAGTCAACCGAGCAAAACTCAGTTTTGCATGACTTAAATTTGCACCACTAAGTTTAACCTGACTGATATTAGCATTATCTAAATTTGCATAACTCAAATTAGCATTACTCAAGTCGCTTTCCATCAAATTGGCTTTACTGAGATTGGCATGAGGGAGATTAATATCTACTAACTCCGCACCAGGAGCATCCAAACCTCTAAGAGAAACACCATCTTCATTCAAATCTTGGAGTGCCAGAATTCTGGCATAGCTAACTTTTACGTTGTGCGCTGCATCAACCGTACTCCAAGCTTGGTAGTGAAATTGCTTTCTGCGATCGGGTGCTTCCTTGATGAATAAAATTAAAGCAACGACAAGACTGAGAGAATCAACACTCTCCAAAACTTCTCCGATCAGGGAATTATCATCCGCCCACACATAAATTATGATGAACAGAATGGCTGAAAAACTAGCCACTAACCAGGCAGGTTGTGTCCAAAAAATATCAATAAATTTTTCTAAAATTCCTTTGAGAACTTCACCCAATCGCTGAACGAATGATTTACCCTGAAATAGCTGATAACTATCAGTTATTTTCGAGAGCATTTTTTGGATATTTTTACCATCTAACTGAATAGATACTAAAGGCTTTTTCTCTTCCTCGGTTGGTGGTGCGATCGGCTGAGATTCTTTCAGTAATTCTGTCTTTGATTCTTGTGGCTGATGATGGGTGACATCTTTTTTATCTGCAACAACATTTGGTGAAGAATCTGCACCGGCGCCTTTTAACATCAAACCTGTAATTGCTCTGTAGGCATCTGTCCACGCCAGTTTTACTTCGAGAGTCCAATCTTCTTGGAGATACTGCTCAAAAGCCATCAGCAGTGCGTCTCCAACTGGCCCATAATATTTGGGAATTACCCCATAGCCGATGTGTCTGCCTCCCAAGGCATTGAGAACAGGGCCTAAAGCTTCTGGAGTTCGGAGATTTTCTACTACCAATACCAACGCATTTATCAGCTTTTTCTGTTGCTTTTCTAAATCGATATTAGCAAACAGCGGTTTAAATTCAGGGTGAGCAATGAAGAGGTTTTCGTAGAAGCTAGCGGCAAATTCATCAGCACGAGGTTTGATTTTCTCAAAACTGCTTTCCAGTACCTCTACGGCTAATTCAGGCTCTTTTTCTGGGACTGATTCTAGTTGATGATTAGCTGCTATACTTACCTGTTGATCGGGAATTATCTCTGTTTGTAATTGAACTTCTTCAGGTGTAGTTTCTACCCCAGCGCCTTTTAACATCAAAGCAGTAATTGCTCTGTAGGCATCTGTCCACGCCAGCTTTACTTCGGTTGTCCAATCTTGCTGGAGAGACTGCTCAAAAGCACTTAGTAGTGCGTCTCCAACTGGGCCGTAATATTTGGGAATTACTCCATAACCGATGTGTCTGCCTCCCAGTGCGTTGAGAACTGGCCCTAAAGCCTCTGGAGAGCGGAGATTTTCTACTACTAAAACCAGAGCGCTTATGAGCTTTTTCTGTTGCTTTGCCATATCAGTTTTGGCAAACAGGGGTTTCAACTCTGGGTGAGTTGTAAATAATTTTTCGTAGAAGCTAGTGGCAAATTCATCAGCACGAGGTTTGATTTTCTCGAAACTTTGCTCTAAAAGTTCAACATTTAAAGACATATTTTTGTTTCTCTCTTGAAAGTTGACGCTTCCTTGTCTTTAGACAGGGTTTTTTAACTATCCGGCTGTGATGAATGCTTTTGATAGAGTGTTTGGAACCTGAGAGTTTGTTTGCTGACGCTAGGGCTAGATATTACAAACTTAAATTTTCCAACTCTTGGCAGAGGGTAGCCATAAACTCCTCTGCATCGTTGATGCCCATTTCTCCTAAAGCTTTCCACTCTTCACTGGTGTAATCTAAATCTAGTCCCATCACGTCTTGAGTCCAATAGGGCAAATTAGAGGGGTTGGCCATTAGCTCACAGGTGATCCTTAAGATTTCTGTTCCAGTTGTCTTTTGTCTAGCTTTTGTCGCCAAGCAAAAGGAGAGCAATTTTGCCAAATTACTTTGTGGTGGAATGGCTATTAGAAATGCCATGTTTTGTGCTAGTACAAACTTGTCTAACTTCATTGGATACTTTCCTGTTCCTAGTTTTAAGGTACTCACCTAAGTATTTTTTTGGGATCAATGAAACCAAGAGGACTTACGCTGCCTTCCTTCTATTATTAGACTATCTCTAGTAGTAAGGTGCTTCAGACCCATACTACAACTATAGATAGTTTGTGCGTAAGTCCTAACAATTTATCTTACCTCAAAGTTCATTTTTTTTGTGAGAGGTCTAAAAATGTTACAGTTGTTTATCATACCCATCTTCTTGGTAAATTTTCTCTGACTTAGAGTTGAGGTGGGGATTACAAGTGAGAAACTCTTCAATGTCGTATTTGATTGTGTTGCAAATAGCATCAAGAGGCAAGTCGTTCGTATCGTAGCCAAACGGGTTTTCTATTTCCAGACCAATTTCTTCAATTCCAAGTAACGTAAAACTAATCAAACTAACAAATAGGCCTGTCCCCCATCCCAAATCTTTAACAAGCTGAAAAGGTAATAACAGGCAGTAAATTAATAACAGTTGCTTGAGATGAATGGAATAAGCTAGGGGGAGGGGCGTTCTTAAAATGCGTTCGCAGTGTCCTACAGACTCCATCATACTCTTCACAGTAGTTTGCAGAAAAACTACATGACTGTAATGTAAGACAGCGTTACCACGTTGATACTGCTGTTGTAGATAATCTGCTATCCAAAAGACTATCTGTAGCGGTGGATTGTGAATAGTCTTTAGCTGCAAATACTCAGATGGAGACATCAATTCTTCTAATTCGCTATTTACAGGTTCTGACCTAAGATACAATTTACACGCTATGGGGAAAGCAGCTACGAGGCGAATGAGTGCAATTCTTTTGGCTTGATCTTCGGGTTCAATGTCGTTCATCATTGCGCCAATTTGCCAAACCATGTTACGGGTGTCGTTGGCTAAATTTCCCCATAACCTACGACCTTCCCAAAACCGTTCGTAAGCGGTATTAGTTCGGAAAACCAGTAATAAGCCTAAGACGATGCTGGGAATAATACTTCCCAAAATAGGTTGGGATACAGGGAGGTTGAAATAGTAAAGTACAGAAACAATCGAACTAAACAGACCAAACCCAATAACTCGTTGATAAATGGCTAAAATAACTGAGCCTCTGAACTGGAAAGCAAGTTTAAACCAGTTTTGAGTTTTTGTTTTCATAATTAATCCAGAATTTTATTTTAATAAAACTATTTTTATTAAGTTTATTTGATGAGGCAACTAGATAATTAGTTGTATTTCCCGGATCATAAATTAATGATTATCGTCATCCCTAAAAGCACCGCTTGCGCCACGCAAGTAGTGGCGCAAGCTAACAGCCTTACTCTTGCATTCCTGCATACAGCAGTCGGACAAATAAGCGGACACCATCATCATTTTTCAAGGTTGAATAGGAGGGAGCTTCACTGTTACCGATCGCACGCAAATCGGAGAGCAGTTCTGGATGGAACTGGCAAGTAAACGAGCGTCTAATTTTCTTAGTTTCAAAGTCTTTGTAATTAATGCAGGTTGCTGAACATTCGGTAACTATTTCACCATCTTCCTCTGCTGTTGAACAAAGAATTTCAATGGCGTCGGGCAGTTGTATTAGCCAACTCAGAGAGCTACCAGCGATGATATGACGATAGGGAACAATAGCGTCATGAATACTGCGGTAAGCCCAGTTTGCAAACAATATTGCTTCTTCGTTGACTTCATCCGAATGAAACATCGAAATTGATACTCTTGCCTCATATTGAATTGTTGTGTCAATCACGCCTTCATGGCTGTCGGCTGTGACATCATGAGCATGGATAATTTCCCAAGGAATACCTAAAGCATCGCCGTCTGGAGACTGATAAGGCAACAACACACGATCGCCTACTTCTTTTAATTCATTGCGCGTCACGGCAAAATGCTCGTCATTCCAGCCATTGGCAACAACTCGTCCATCACGCTTTTTGACTTCGAGTGTCTTGCCCATTACTTCAATGCGCTGGCAGACTTCTTGCAACGATCTCAGAGCCATCCCTGAGCGATCGCGATCCAGAGATGTCGTGCCCAAAACTTCTTTGACTGCACGACGGATGAGCCGTATATGACATTCAGCAGCTAACTGGTGTCCCACACAAATAAAGATGGCAGCAGCACTGGTGGGCGATCGCGAGATCAATAGTTTTTCCACTAATGTAAACATATCCTCTCGCGGACACGCCGGACTTGTCCAGGTGGAGGCATCGTATGTCGATGGATCGCCGCCTTCGACTACCACTGCATAACCAGAGTTAATTGCGGGAACAACTATTTCTGGATCGAGGACTCCTGTTGACCAAACAGGCAGCAATACTGAGTCCATATCCGCTACTTTTTGAGCAATGTAGGCGACATTTTTGGAAGCCCGAACATCTTCGCCAAGAGCGTTAAGGCCTACGTGTTCCCAAGGTTCGATGATAGTAATACAGTTGCGTAACAAATTGGGATGCAACAGTAGAAAATCCAAGTCAGACCGTGAATTAATCACTTTTTCTAAAGGCTTGGCGTGTCCCCACTCAAAAATGCCGTCGCTGGCAAATAGTTGTTTTTCTACCAAGGGGTCTTCTGAGGTTCTATCGGCTAAAAAACGACCTAGCAAAATATGTGCTGATTCAAAATCCGATCTACCTTCATGCAAGTAGCCAGGAGTTAGTCGCCAATCGGCTGTGGCGGTTTGATTATTGTTAAATTTGATAGCTTCTAGCATTTTACCTCTACAATTTATAATCCGAAAGTAATAAGTTGATTAGTCCGATTATGTCTTTATTCCATGTTCTTGGGATTTTAACCAGTTAGTCAGAGGGATAGCTGTTGATTTAACAGCAGATCCCACCCTTGCCCGGAAAATTACAAGCAGTGCTAGACGCAGCAAATTTAGGTTACGACCCGCAAAAATGCCAAAGGATTTTTCGCTAATTCAATGAGCTATTTCAACTGGGGTATCGGACGACTTTAATGCCTGACTTTCAGCAAGGGCGATTTCACAGGTTTGCCGTGCACGCCTCATGTGGGAGACATATACTGCGTCAAACTTTGTACCTTTTTTCTTCAGGTCAACACCTGCACGGCGCGCCTGCAATCGGCCAAATGATGTGAGGTCAACATCCAGAACTCCCGCAAAAATGTTGCGTTCGTTACTGGTACTTTCACCGTGCCGAATAAAGTAGACACGTCCTAGCTCTTCTGCATTGAATTCTTTTGGTGAATCGGCAGAAGTTGTTGTGGCTCCATCCGGGAATTTACCTGTAACTTCGATCGATCAATTTTCGGTACTTTCTACCCGATCATCTAAGTTTCTAGGGTTCATTATTTATTTTCACTACGCCTTAAACAGGATTTAGATTCTTTTCCAAAATAGAAGTTTCAGACTTTTAAGTCAGACGAGTTAACGACCAAAGCACTCTGCTACGAAAGCAAGGTCTTGAACCGTGCTGAGTATAGTCAGAGCCAAACCCCTGGGAATGTAGTAACACTCACTAATTGATCGGGAGCGATCGCACAACTGACAACATGAATACTACCCAAATCCCCCACGCATCTGAGGCAAAATTTTAGAGGAAGAAAGCCCAGCTCGCTCTCGCCCTCCCAAACCAACACCTTCTTGAGATGGGCTGCTACTTAAGGGTGAGTTTAGGGGATCGATCGCCCATCTAACTAATAAGTTTTGTGCAAAACCCGGCCTGTACTGCGAGAATTATCACTTTTGCGCCTGCATGACAGCCAAAAAGATTATGCTAGAATCCATCAATACGCAGTCGTAGGTTGGGCACGGGCCGAGAAGAGCAATCTTCTTGCAGTCTAGGGGAGGTTGTAGGTCAGCCACCATTTGGGTCTTCCCAGTTGAAAGCCACCCTGCAACATGAGCCTGGAATCTGCAACCGCAGCCGAGTGCGGCAGATAGGTTGGGAGTGTCGCGCTAGAATAAGCAGTACGAGTTAACACTCGAACACAAACGCTCGTTGTGCGAGCGTGACCTCGAAACGGGCACATAGCAGCAGGTGATGGGAATAAATCATGTTTGAACGCTTCACAGAAAAAGCAATAAAAGTAATCATGTTGGCCCAGGAAGAAGCTCGCCGCCTGGGTCACAACTTCGTAGGGACAGAACAGATCCTCCTGGGTCTGATCGGTGAAGGAACCGGGGTTGCAGCAAAAGTCCTCAAATCAATGGGCGTCAACCTGAAAGACGCGCGCATTGAAGTGGAAAAAATCATCGGGCGCGGTTCCGGCTTCGTAGCAGTCGAAATTCCGTTCACCCCCCGCGCCAAGCGGGTTCTAGAACTATCCCTAGAAGAAGCTCGCCAACTCGGACACAACTATATAGGTACTGAACACCTGCTGCTGGGCCTGATCCGCGAAGGTGAAGGAGTAGCGGCCAGAGTCTTAGAAAACCTGGGAGTAGACTTATCGAAAGTCCGCACCCAAGTGATTCGGATGCTGGGAGAAACCGCAGAAGTCGCAGCCACTGGCGGCGGCGCTCGCACCAAAACCCCAACCCTGGATGAATTCGGTGCCAACCTGACTCAAATGGCGGTGGATGGGAAACTAGACCCAGTAGTCGGACGCCAAAAAGAAATCGAACGGGTAATTCAAATACTGGGTCGCCGCACCAAAAATAACCCGGTGCTCATCGGCGAACCCGGAGTCGGTAAAACTGCGATCGCCGAAGGTCTGGCCCAGCGCATCGCTAACAACGACATCCCAGACATCCTCGAAGAAAAGCGCGTCGTTACCCTCGACATCGGCTTGCTGGTTGCGGGGACGAAATATCGGGGCGAATTTGAAGAACGCCTCAAAAAAATCATGGACGAAATCCGCACTGCGGGTAACGTGATTTTGGTGATTGACGAAGTGCACACTTTGATCGGTGCAGGTGCGGCTGAAGGGGCGATCGACGCGGCCAACATTCTCAAGCCGGCTTTGGCAAGAGGCGAGCTCCAGTGTATCGGCGCCACCACCCTCGACGAGTACCGCAAGCACATCGAGCGCGACGCAGCCCTAGAACGACGCTTCCAGCCCGTTATGGTCGGTGAACCAACCGTTGACGAGACGATCGAGATTCTCTTCGGTCTGCGGGAACGCTACGAACAGCACCACAAGCTGAAAATCTTGGACACGGCCCTCGAAGCCGCAGCCAAACTCTCTCACCGATACATCTCCGATCGCTTCCTCCCAGACAAAGCAATTGACTTGGTAGACGAAGCTGGTTCTAGAGTTCGCCTGATCAACTCCCAACTGCCCCCCGCAGCCAAAGAACTTGACAAAGAACTGCGCCAAGTCCTCAAAGATAAAGACGAAGCGGTGCGTTCTCAAGACTTTGACAAAGCCGGCGAATTGCGCGATCGGGAAATGACCATCAAAGCCGAAATTCGCGCTATTTCCCAAGCCAAAAAAACCGACTCGGCCCGCACCGGCGAAACAGACCCATCGCCAGTAGTCACCGAAGAAGATATCGCTCAAATCGTGGCAAGCTGGACGGGCGTCCCGGTCAACAAACTGACCGAATCCGAATCCGAAAAGCTGCTGCACATGGAAGATACCTTGCACCAGCGCTTGATCGGCCAGGAAGAAGCAGTGAAAGCCGTTTCCCGCGCCATCCGCCGCGCTCGCGTTGGCTTGAAAAATCCCAATCGCCCGATCGCCAGTTTCATCTTCTCCGGGCCTACCGGCGTCGGCAAAACCGAACTCACCAAAGCCCTAGCCGGCTACTTCTTCGGTTCCGAAGACGCGATGATTCGGCTGGATATGTCGGAGTACATGGAACGGCACACCGTCTCCAAACTCATCGGTTCTCCGCCTGGGTACGTCGGCTACAACGAAGGCGGCCAACTCACAGAAGCAGTCCGCCGCCGTCCTTACACCGTCGTGCTGTTCGACGAAATCGAAAAAGCCCACCCCGATGTCTTCAATATGCTGTTGCAAATATTGGAAGACGGCCGCTTAACAGATGCCAAAGGTCGCACCGTGGACTTCAAAAACACGCTGCTGATTATGACCTCCAACATCGGTTCTAAGGTGATTGAAAAAGGCGGCGGCGGCCTCGGTTTCGAGTTCAGCGACAACCAAGCCGATGCTAATTACAACCGCATTCGTTCTTTGGTTAACGAAGAACTCAAAAACTACTTCCGCCCCGAATTCCTCAACCGACTCGACGAAATTATCGTCTTCCGCCAGTTGAACAAGGAAGAAGTCAAGGAAATCGCGGTTATCATGCTCAAAGAAGTGTTCGGTCGTTTGACAGAACAGGGTATCACCCTGGAAGTGACCGAAAAATTCAAAGAACGGCTGGTAGAAGAAGGCTACAACCCCAGCTACGGAGCCCGACCCCTGCGCCGCGCCATCATGCGCTTGCTGGAAGACAGCTTGGCTGAGGAAATCCTTTCTGGCCGCATCAAAGACGGCGACACCGCTGTTGTGGATGTGGGCGAGGACGGAATTGTTAAGGTGCTGCAAGGTCAAAAGCGGGAATTGCTGCCCCAAGGCGCTGAGTAATAGTTGATAGTTGACAGTTGATAGCTGACGACTGCCGACTGTCCGCTAAAAAAGGCATAGTATAAAAGAAGTAGGGAAGTGAAATTCTCTGCTTCTTTTATGACATGATTTACATAGCGAGTAGAACTCGCGCTCGGCATGGTATTGCATGGCATGAAAGAGTATCGTTTGGCAGGTTTTTGACCGGAGATGGGATTGGTTTTATTGGATAGATCAGGATTAATTATGTTACACTAAAACTATTGTGAAATCACCTATAATAGTAAATGTCTGATTTATCATATTCTGAAAAGGGAAAACTTGAAGAACTCTTTGAAATGGGTACAGGTTTTGTGTGTAATTTTAATAATCGAACATTTCAGGAGTTTATAATTGACAGCATAGGTTTGGATATATATGACAGTAAATACAACTATGAAAGTGGCTCTAAAGCTAATCGATTAAGAGCATTCTGGAAGCAAGAATCTAACTACAAAGTAGGAAAATTACTTTTAGATTTACTAGATTATTGGAAAGAGATCGTCGAGTCAAAAACCCATACAGAAAAAAACAAACTAGAGACAGAAATAAACGAACTAGGGCTAATTTTTTGGGAAGATTCTTTGCAAGATTTATTGAAAACAGACCAGCACAAGAAAGCTTTATTTGAAGAATGCTATAAAATAGCAGCACGCTTAAATCAGGATAGTTTTGTTGAAAATATTGATGCAATTCAAGCGTATTCCGATGATAAGGATTTTGAATTACTAGCAAAGAAACTCAGAGAATCTATTAAAAATCCACGAGAAATCGAATTAGATAGGCTGCATACTTTTGCGATGAAATATACTAGACACCTGTGCAATAAACATGGGATTAACTATGATAAAAAAGACCCATTAAATAGTATTTTTGGTGGATACGTAAAGCATTTAGAACAAAAAAAATATGTTGAATCAAAAATGAGTATAAAAATACTCAAGTCATCAATTTCAATATTGGAAGATTTTAATTATGTCAGAAACCACCAAACTTTTGCTCACGATAATCCTATCGTAAATTCTGATGAAGCTGTTTTAATATGTGATAATATATGTAGTCTTATCAAGTTTATACAAGCTCTCGAACAAAAAAATGTTGAGACTGATGGACTAGATAAAATTCAAGATGAGAGGGATGATTGACCTTTTTGATGATGTTGACTGGTTTGATTCGTGTATTACAGGCTAAAGCCACGATCAGACAAACTAGGGCGCATCATGCAATTTTAGATTTTAGATTTTAGATTTTAAAATCGCCAATCTAATTTTTTTAAAGAATTGCTGGAGAACCAAATATTAAGAAAGATACAATTTTCAAATCCTGCACCGATCGCCCTTGCAGTAAAATATAACAATTAGATATGTATCGGAGGAATAAATGACATCTGAGAAAAAGAATTTGGGTACAGAAGTAGCAGAAAATCCGCCTGAAAGCTGGTGGCAAAAAGCGTGGAAGTCGCAGCGAGAAAATATTCAGATAGTGATTATTGCTTTGAGTTTAGCAATAGTGATTCGAGCCTTGGTCGCCGAACCGCGCTACATACCCTCAGATTCTATGGTACCCACTTTGCACGTGGGCGATCGCGTCGTAGTCGAAAAAATCTCCTACTACCTCGAACCGCCCAAAACTGGCGACATCGTAGTATTTGCCCCGCCCGAAAAGTTGCAAGAACAAGGCTTTACCCAAGACCAAGCATTCATCAAGCGGGTAATTGGCTTACCGGGTCAAACCGTCGCCGTTAAAAAAGGTTTAGTTTATCTCAACGACAAACCCCTCGTCGAAAAATATATTGCCGAACCTCCTAAATACCAGTGGGGGCCTTATCGCGTCCCAGAAAATGAATACTTTGTGATGGGAGACAACCGCAACAACAGCAACGACTCCAGCAGGTGGGGATTTTTACCTAAGCAGAATATCATCGGCCGCGCTGTAGTGCGGTTTTGGCCTCTAGAACGCATCGGGCAAGTTTGAAGTCAGTTGACAGTTGACTGTTCACTGTTGACTGTTGACTGTTGACAGTTGACTGTTCACTGTTGACTGTTGTTATTAGTTATTGGTTATTGGTTATTTGTGAGTTAGTACCAATGCCCAATGCCCTGCGCGGGCCGATGCTCGATGCGCTGCGCGGGCCAATGCCCAATGCCCAGGCCTTATGCTGTACGGAAATTTCTACTTATTCTTGTGCCTTAAGGGGTAGGGACTTCCTCCGGCAACTGATAAAATAGTACAAAAAGCATCGGGATTTCTAGTCTAGATCAAAATTAGTTGAATATTAAAAAATTAGGAAAGCTATGGGATTTTTTGATTCAGAAATTGTTCAGCAAGAAGCCAAACTGTTGTTTGAAGACTATCAATCTCTCATCAAACTAGGTGGCAATTACGGCAAATTCGATCGCGAAGGCAAGAAAATGTTCATCGCTCAGATGGAATCGATGATGGAGCGCTACCGTATTTTTATGAAGCGCTTTGAGCTGTCTGAGGACTTCATGGCTCAGATGACTGTAGAGCAGTTAAAAACACAGCTCAATCAATTTGGCATCACGCCCCAGCAGATGTTTGAGCAAATGAACTCAACGCTGGAGCGGATGAAATCTGAGCTGGAAAAACAATCCTAGTGTCAGAAGGAAGAAGGAAGAAGGAAGAAGGAAGAAGGAAGAAGGAAGAAGGAAGAAAAAGAAAGTATTCCCAATGCCCAATGCCCGATGCCCCATGCCCAATGCCCCATGCCCCATGCCCAATGCCCAATGACTGATAATTAAGGCCGCTCAAAAGATGAAGCAGGTTTGAAACTTTCTGCGGGAACTCCCTGCAAAGCTTGGCTCATAAAATCGCGCCAAACAGGGGCGACAATAGTACCACCAGTAGCACCGTAGCTCATCGGTCTATAATTGTCGTTGCCCATCCAAACAGCCACCGACAACTGCGGCACGTAACCCACAAACCAGATATCCCGTTCTGAGGAAGTTGTACCAGTTTTCCCAGCAGCCGGCCGGCCAAGTTGAGCCGCCCTTGCCGTTCCGCTGGTAATTACTCCTTGCAGGGCGCTGTTGACAGATGCCGCCGCCCAGGAATTGAGAACTAATTTGGGTTTGGGCGTATTGTCGAGCAGGACGTTGCCGCTGCTGTCAGTGACTTGCACGATAAACGTGGTGTCAGAATGCCAGCCGTTGTTCGCGAAGGTAGCAAAAGCTCCGGCCATTTCTAAAGGAGTGAGGTCAACGGCACCCAATGGCAAAGAAATCACCGGTTCCATCGGACTTCTGATGCCGAGTACGCGGCAAATCTCAATCACTTTATTCAATCCGACTTCTTGACCAAGCTTGACGGCGGGAATGTTGAGAGATACTTCCAAAGCTCTGCGGATGCTGACTGCACCGGAGAAGCCACCACCGTAGTTTTGAGGGTAGTAGTAGCCGTCGCCGTCGCGGTAGCCGACAGGGGAATCGTAGACAACTGAATCCGGGGCGTATTTGCCGCTAGCAAAGGCAGCGTAGTAGATAAAAGGTTTAAAAGAAGATCCGGGCTGGCGGCGTGCTTGAATGGCGCGGTTGAACTGACTCTTTTCGTAATCGACGCCGCCAACCATTGCTTTGACGAAGTGGGTGCGGGGATCGACGGCGGCTAGGGCAATTTGACCTTCCTCGCGATCGTAAAACAGCCCTTGGTAGTAAAGCCGATTGTGCCACGCTTTGACGGTTTCTTCTGCTATGCGCTGCATTTTGAGGTCGATCGTTGTTTGAACGCGCATTCCTCCCTTAACCACGGCATCTCGCCCGAAACGCCTCGTCAGTTCCTGGACTACGGCTTGTGTTACGTAAGGAACTTGAGAGCCACCAAAAGAGGTAATTTTGCCTAGCTTAATTTTTTCCTGGCGGGCAGCAATCTCTTGGGCCGGCGTAATCCATTTAAGATCCTTCATGCGGCCTAAAACGAGGGTTTGCCGCTCTTTTGCCAATTTGTAATTGACGAAAGGACTGTATTCTTCGGGGGCAGAAATTAAGCCGGCCAGCATCGCTGCTTCTGAAAGAGTCAAATTACTTGCGGACTTGTTGAAATAGCTTCGAGAGGCTGTCTCTACGCCGTACAAGTTGTGACCTAAGTAGATTTGATTCAGGTATAGTTGCAGAATTTGGTCTTTGTTGAGAATTTGCTCCAAGCGGATAGACATTACCGCTTCAGCTACCTTGCGACTAAATTTTGACTGGGGAGAGAGAAACAGGTTCTTGACTAGCTGCATAGTCATAGTCGAGCCGCCTTCAACGGTTCTACCTTTCTCTAGGTTGACCATCAAAGCTCGGGCTATCCCGCCGGGGTTGATGCCTTTGTGGGTGAAGAAGTTGCTATCTTCGATCGCCAGAACAGCTCGTTTTAGGTTCGGGGAGATTTGGTCAAGGGGTACGACATCCCGGTTGGCTTCGTCGTGGATACTGGCTAGCGGCTTGCCGTTGATGTCGTAAATGTGGGTAGTTTCTGTGGGAGAGTAGGTTTGCAAGATCCGAACATCTGGCAAATTGCGGAAGCTGATCGCTAAGCCAACCAGTCCACCAGCGACTACGGAACTGGCAAGCATTGTCATGCTGAGTATGGTTCCGGCGGTCACTTTACTGACTGACTGAACAAACTCGAATACGGGGGCTGAGTTTTCCGTGTTATTGCGGACTGCGTTGGTTGACACGTGGATTTCACTTCCTCACTCGATTTGGGGTTTAAGACTTTTAATTTTAGATGCGAAACCTAGAGACTGTCAGTCGATTTTAGATTTTAGATTTTAGATTTTAGATTTATTCCACAGATGAATCTGGGAGTTTGAACAAGAGTCTAAAATTTGGGGATCTCCACGACTGTTGTACGTGGCAGCGTATCCGTTTTTGGGCGGGGTCAGCTAATGAAAGCCGGTCAGCTTTGGGATTATAGTAGCTTGGTAGTTATGTTTTTATGGGTCAACCAGTGAGTGTAACTAATTCTGCTGCACTTTGGCAAAATATCATGGACGATCGCTCCCCGATGATAACTCCTAACCTTTCAGCGCTTTACCGCGGCGTCAGCGAGATTTTTCCTGATCGACCTGATTCTAGCAACTCTGACGAAAATTTAGCCCAACTCCTGGCAAAAGTCGATCGACCGTTGCGCGTCAAACTGGGAATTGACCCGACAGGCAGTGACATTCACTTGGGACACAGCATTTGCGTCCGCAAGCTGCGGGCTTTTCAAGATGCCGGTCACACAGCCGTACTGCTGATCGGAGATTTTACCGCCAGAATTGGCGATCCGACAGGCAAGTCGGAGATGCGTAGCCAGTTGACGGCCGAACAAGTGGCGGAAAATGCCAAGACTTATTTAGACCAAGTGCGTCCGATTCTAGATTTTGACACACCCGGACGTTTGGAAATTCGCTATAACTCCGAGTGGTTGTCAAAATTGGACTTGGCGAAGATTTTGGAACTGCTGAAGACCATGACGGTGCAGCAGATGCTTGCTAAAGAGGGATTTGATAACAGGATGCAGCAGGAGAATGCGATTTATCTGCATGAGTTTCTGTATCCACTAATGCAGGGTTACGATTCGGTGGCTTTGGAAGCGGATGTTGAGTTGGGGGGAACCGACCAAAAGTTTAATATTGCGGTGGGGAGAGATTTGCAGCGGCATTTTGGGATGAAACCGCAGTTTGGTTTGCTGATGCCGATTTTGATCGGGACTGACGGGGTGCAGAAGATGTCGAAGTCTTTGAACAATTATGTGGGTTTGTCGGAAGACCCGCTGACGATGTATTCTAAGTTGGAGAAAATTGCTGATAGTTCGATCGCCCAATATTTTGAACTATTGACAGATTTGCCACTTGATGAATTGCCCGCAAATCCGCGAGAAAAACAGAAACTTTTGGCTTTGGATGTGGTGCGCCAGTATCGGGGGAAGGAAGCGGCGGAACGCGCACAACAAGATGCAATTGCGCTGGTTAAAGGTGCTGCGGGACAAGCTGATGCTGTGGCGGAGTTTTCTTTGGCCAGTGTGCAGTTTCCGGCTAAGTTGTTTTATATTCTCAGTGCTAGCGGGCTTTGTAAAAGCAGCGGTGATGCGCGGAAGTTGATGCAGGGCGGCGGGGTGAAGTTGGAGGGCGATCGGGTTTCTGATGTTAATCTTACTTTTGAATCACCTGCTGATTTATGCGGTAAGGTTTTGCAGGTTGGGAAGAATAAGTTTGTGCGATTGGTGTCTTGAATCTCTTTTTTAACCGCCGATGAAGGCTGATGAACGCTGATGAACGCTGATAATCGAATTATTGTTGCTTTGGATGTTTCGAGTCAAGAAGAGGCGATCGCACTTCTGGACAAACTGCCGCAAGTATCTTTCTGGAAAGTGGGTTTGGAACTGTTTGTGAGTTCCGGGCCGGGGATTTTGGAAATTTTAAAACAGCGGGAAAAGCGGATTTTTCTGGATTTGAAGTTTCACGATATCCCGAATACTGTGGCTGGTGCTTGTCGGGCTGCTGCTAAGTATAATGTGGATTTATTGACTATCCATTCTACTTGTGGTAAAGATGCTTTGAAAGCGGCACAGTTGGCTTTGACTGAAGGGGCGGCGGCTGTGGATAAACCGAGTCCTAAGTTGATTGCTATTACTCTGTTAACGAGTTTGAATTCGCGACAGTTGGCTTTTGAGTTAAAAATACCTTTGGAGTTGCCGGAATATGCTTTGCACATGGCATTGTTGGCTAAGGAAACGGGTTTAGCTGGTGCTGTTTGTTCTCCGCAAGAGGTGGAACAGTTAAGAATGAGTTGCGGGGATGATTTTCTGTTAGTTTGCCCTGGTGTGCGTCCGAAATGGGCCGATGGAGGCGATCAAAAGCGATCGATGACTCCGAAGGCTGCTTTGAAAGCTGGTGCGGATTATCTGGTGATTGGGCGGCCGATTACTGCTTCCGACGATCCGGCGGCGGCTTTTGCGCGTATTTGTGAAGAGTTGGGATAACAATATGAATGTTGTTTTTAACTCACATCTTGCACCATTCTCAAGAACAGGCAAGATGCCTGTTCCACAAGAAAATTCACTCTTTGTGGAACAGGCATCTTGCCTGTTCATAAAAGGCTTATTGAGAATGGTGCAAGATCTCAGTTTTAACCGCCGATAAACGCCCATGAACGCCAATGGAATTTTATCTGCGTTCATCTGTGTTTATCTGCTGATATCTGCGGTTGCAACTCCGACTTGGGCAGTTAATTTTGTGATAAATCATACTCACAGTATCAATGCCAGTCGGTATGATTTGTTAGTGCGATCGCACTGTCCCGCTGATTTAGAAACTTTGGTCGATCGCCTGTTGCAAGATTTGCCGAGTTATGCTAATCGCGTAATTGTGCGATCGCACTTTTCTCCTAAAACTTCTACACCGCCCGGTTACGCGCTGCCTCAAATAATTTTAGCCGGTCGCCCGGAGTTTGAACCGTTACCTTTAAATTATGGGGATGCACTTCCTGACAATGCTAGTCAAGTTTTCATTACTACTTTGGAACGGCAGTATCGCGGGGAAAAACCAGTCGAAATTGAGCAATATCATTGGCTGTTTTTCACTAAAACGGAGAACGGCTGGGAATTAGTAAAAATTGTTTCTAGGTTTGGTACTGCGGCGGATGTCCGTCCTTTATTCGGACAAGATAGCGATAAAAGCGAAATTGCTGAGGCTATTCGTTTGTGGTTGCGCGATTGTCAGGCAAAGCCATAACTTTCGCTGGTTCCGATGATTTTTTTTACACTTAAAAATAGCCTCTTGACAGCACGTCATCTTCGTCTAGTTCATCTTTACCAATCATCCCTTCAATCTCACGTAAAAATCTCATAAAAACTTCCGGTGCAAAGGGGTTGTTATCGAGATGGCTTACAAAAAAATCTCTATTTTTATTTCTTCCCTGTACCGTACTAAAAGCACTTCTGATATTAGACGATAACCGCTTGGCTTTTCTCAGAATTAGTATCTCATCAATAGCTGTGAGTGATGAGCTAATCGGCGACATATCAAGCCACTCACATAGCAAGAAATACTTTGCTCCTGGTACACTCAATTTTACATCCAGGGCAGTTGCTGCGCCCTCTTGAAACATGGTTTTATCAAGATTTGTTTTACACTCAGCCGCAACATAAGCAATATTTGCCTCGCGGGAGGTAGTCTCCTTAAAATCTTGGTTATGAGAGGCTTTTAGGAATATTTTTCTACTAATCGCAAAATCTTGATCCTTGGCTCGAATACTCATCCCACCGCCTTTTGGACTGAGTTTTAAACTTGACTCAAATCGTAGTGATGAAAAACACTGTGTTGGGCCAAAGGATAATTCTTTGTCCTTTAATGAATCTGCAAAGACGGTTGTAACTAAGATAGGTATAAATTCTTCAATAATTGAGTTGTCAAGTTTTAATTGCCCTTTTTGACGGTACAAAAAATCATTGTCACTGTCAAAAATTAGTTCAACGTCAATGTATCGCTTATAGGAGGTTAGATGGGATACCATCTCTGGAACAACTTTCAGATCATCCCCCCTGATGTTTTTAAGCGTTTCCAACCATTTTTTATAGTATTCGATTGCTTGATTAACACGCCGTTTATCTGTAGGAGGTAATTTCACGTTATCAAGTAATGCTGCTAGTTTGTCCCCATGTGGTTGAGCTAAATCAAACATAATTTTCTTCTTTTGAGTTGAGTATTTCAATGGTTTTCCGTGAACGCTGCCGATCGAAATAAGGTGAGGGCTGTACTGTTGCCACCTTATCGATAGCATCCTTGATTTCATATTTTACTTGTTCATTCGCTACGGAATAAGCAGATATTAAAGCTTCTATCGAAATAGTTCTCGCTTGATGTATGGCAAAATAATACTGTAAGTCTTCTCTTTTTGTAAAGTGTAGTATATCTTCTTTGATAATTTTTCCATAACGATTTACAAAACTTCTTTCTTGACGGATATCTAAGCTAAGCCCCAATACTTGACGAGCAACTTCTGCAACTAACTCCCCGTTCAAAAAAGGCGTTCCTCTAATATTTGATTCTTTACCTACTACAAATATCATTCTACTATTAGGGCTGCATATTCTTAGCAATTCTTGCAAAGTATAAGCGATGTCTAAGGAATATTGAATCACAGTTAGAAATCTATTGCTTCTATGCTTGCGATTAGAACCAAACTCTGATTTTGCCACCTCTAAAATTTTCCAGTTTAGTGCTTCAGTAGAACCGCGATACTGCTGATGATAGTTAAATACATTGATATAAGGGGGGGAGGTAATCACAAGATTGACGCTGGAGTTTTGTAAGGGAACGTGTCTTGCATCGGCATTGTAGGCATTGAGCGGCTTTTTACTATAGGGTAGTTTAAGGACTAAAGTAGCGATATTTTCCGCAATGGTAAAAACTCTCGATTGGGTAAGTTTTTTGTTTTCTAAGTCTAGCAATATCACTAATACTTCATGTAGAATATTAAGGAAATTTTCTTCATCATCAACGGCTACGTCTATAATTTTATCTATTAAATCATTGGGTGTAAGTTCTTTTTGTATTGTTTGGAAGAGTGGCATTCTCTCCCAGGTCTCTGTTTTTAGTTGCGTGAGAAAACAATTGATACATTTTTCACGCTTTCTTGGTGAAAGAGTGATGAATTTATAAGTGTTAGCTAGGATTAAAGCTGCTGGATTGATTTCTGTTCCGCAGGCTTCCAGTCCGAATCTTCCTGCCTCATATAAAACTGTTCCACTACCTAAAAATGGATCAAAAATTACACTATTTTTATTGGCATATTTCTCAATCAAAGTTTCGATAAACTGGGGAGAAAATTGACCTTTCCAAGGAAGTGGATTAGTACGTTGTTTATCTTCAATGTCTAATAGTTCTTGAGGAATTTCTTGTCTATTGATAGGAGTTTCACTAAAAATACTAGAGACAACCATAATTCTGATATTTACTACGGGGCGTGAATTTATGAATGGAAAGCGGGAACTTGTTTTGTAGATGGCAGTTAAGAATCAGAGATTGTTGGTGAAGGTGAAACTCGCCCCGAGAAATTGCCACTGAAAATTAATTATAATTTTTCGGTGGGTCGGGGCGGGTTTTAAGATTGTGGGTGAATATCAGAGATTGTTGGTGAAACCAGCCGCGACAAATCAACAACAAAAATTGATTAGAATTGCTCTTTGAATTCGTCTAGTTTAGCCTTGATAGCCTGCATATCTTGCCACATATACCATTTCGGAGTCTCCGGTTCACGGGAGGGATTTCGCAACAAGTATGATGGGTGAAAAATCGGCATACACAAACGATTTTCCCATTGAATCCATTGACCTCTAATTTTACTAATGGGCCGCTTGTCGCTTAGCAAACCTTTGAGGGCTGTTGCACCGGTTAATAAAATAATTTTGGGGTCTAAGATGCGGATTTGTTCGAGCAAGTAAGGTTTGCAAGCTTCGATTTCTTTTGCTGTCGGAGGGCGGTTGTTGGGAGGGCGACATTTAATGACGTTGGCAATGAATACGTCGGTTTCTGCACTCAATCCCACGGATTCTAAAATCTTATCTAACAGTTTGCCCGATCGCCCGACGAAGGGCAATCCGGTTTCATCTTCGTTTTGTCCGGGCGCTTCTCCCACAATCAAAATTGAGGCTTGAGGATTGCCCCGCCCGATGACGGCGTGAGTGCGCGTATTGCCCAATTCGCAGCGGTGACAGCGGTTGCAGTGCTCGCCGATTTGTTCCATATTTTGATAAGTGCCGGGAGGAATGGGAATTTTGGCATTTGCTGGTATTGAGTCTGTTTGGAAAGTGGCACTTTGATTGTTGTCAAAAAGGCTCAGTTGCAAGTCGCTGGACATGAATTTTACAATTAGGGAGATTTTTTTGAGTCTAGAGTTTATAGTTTAGATCGGGTTTGGTGATTTGAGTTTGGCTAGAAGCTTGTATGGGATGCTGTCGATCGCACAATCTCAAATTAATACTCGCAAGTTTCAGATTATTTAGTTGAGCTCGTACAGGCAAAAATATGTTCTCTAACCCGTTTTTTGACGATCGCGCCGATGCAGGCGAAAAACTGGCCGAGGCAGTTGTGGACGAGTTCGGCAAGTTGAGTTTAATGACACAGAAGGCGGTGAAACCGATTGTTTACGCCTTGCCGCGCGGGGGTTTGCCCGTTGCTGTGCCGATTGCGCGCCGCTTGGGCTGTCCTTTGGATGTGGTTGTCGCTAAGAAAATTACTCGCCCAGATAATTTAGAATTGGCGATCGGGGCTGCAACTGCTGATGGTCACGTCCTCTGGGAAAAGCAAAAGCAGCACAATTTACGCTTGCAAAAATCAGCACTGCCCGTGGCTCAAAATAATGCTCAATCTCTGCTGGCAGATTTGTCTCCTGGACGCCCAAATCTCAGCGCGGCTGGGGCTTTGGCGATTTTGGTAGATGACGGCATTGCTACGGGGATGACGATGGCTGTGGCCGCTAAGGCTTTGGAGTCGCAGCAACCGCTGGCTTTGTGGATTTGCGCGCCTGTCGCCCCGGCAGATTTGATGGGATTTTTGGCCCAGATGGGCGATAAGTTGATCGTTCTGGAGACTCCTCACCCTTTTTACAGTGTCAGTCGCTTTTATGGGAAATTTCCGCAGGTTGAGACGGCGGAGGCTTTAAGGTGTTTGCAGCAACAAACTGAATGGCGATCGTAGGTTAAGCTAGAAGGCTAAATCTAAAAGCTCGATCGCTAACACATGAGACCTTGGCAATATTGGTTGGACACTTTGATTCTGTCTACTCAGCACAATCCGCCTCGCTTTGTTGAGTTGGTGATGTTGACTTTGGCTATGATTTTGCTGGGGCTGTGGAGTGTAACATTGCAGTGGCAATATTTAACGCTGTCTCTGAGTTATATAATTGGTTCGTCTTTTTCTATTTTGGTGCGGGAATACCTCGGCCCGCGGCCTCAATTTCAGCTAACTCACCTGATAGCTTTGTTGTTATTAATTATCAGTTTTTATAGTTTTGCTGAACTGATTAGATAGTTAAGGAAGTTGGGATTTGTAGAGGCGGGTTTTACAATGTCATTAGCGGGTTGTGAACTAGATGTTTTTTTGAACGAACCGCGAAGACGCGTTAGGCGAAGCCGCGCGTAAGCGCTAGAACGCGAAGGAAGAGAAGAGAAGATCGAGAGTTCACAAATCATTAGCCATCATCCTACATTCTAATGGGATTGATGTAAAATTATGCGGTTCCCGGCAGGATCGAAGGCATAGATTTCTAGACCGTGAGAAGCTTTGATAATTTCTCCGCTGGGCGGATAACCTAAAGCCCAAATTCGGGCGATCGCAGTTTCGATATCGCTGACTTCCAGACACAAACTCATGCCTGTTTTTGCTCGACTTGCAAATTCCGATTTGTGGGAATCTTTGGGTTTGAATATGCCGAGTCTTAACCCTGGGAGTTGAAATTCAGCATAAGTATTGGGAATGTAAGGGTTTGGTTCTATGTCGAGAAATTTTGTGTAAAATTTAACGAGAACTTCTTTATCAAGGTCGGCTAAAGTCACGAGGGCTGCGCTGTATTGGAAACTCATATAATTTGGTAATGGGGAATTAGTAATGGGATAAGCTGTTCTGCCTTTAAATTGTATGTCAAAAAAAATTAAATTCTTGTGGGTGGGCGTCCCGCCCGCCCTGAATATACAATTTAAATGCGCTACAGCTTATTAATAATATTATAACTTTCTATCGATTTAAAATCCTCCAATTCGTCCGACTATTTGGATTTTACCTTGTCTATCGCTTTTGAGAATCACAGCTTCGCCGCTTTGCGGTACAATATCAGTGATAGCGGTAATATTTACTTGATGAGTTACCATAATAACTGCACCTTTAGTGTGGCGGTTGTCAACAATTAATTTGCGGATTGTCGCTGTTTGTTGGGCTTCTTTGCTGCTATCGCTAAAGAACGAGTTCAGTGCTGGGAACGGTTCGATTTTGCCTAAATTTATCAGTTTTGCTGTTTCCAAACACCTACACCACTGACTCGATAAAACTCTGGCAACTTTGATGTTGCGGTTGCGAAATTCTGCTCCAATTTGCTTGGCTTGGGTTTGTCCCTGTGCTGATAAATTGCGCTGGGTGGAACAGTCACCCAACTTAAAGTTAGCAGGATCTCCTGTACCTGGGGCGATCGCGTGTCGCATTGCTACCACCAACCCTGTCTCACCCCGCTGCAACAATTGCCACCCTGCTTGAGTTTGGGCGTTGGTTGCTGCGTCAGAACTTGCAGTTGCAGTAATTAAGCCGATCGACAATACTAAAGCTAGCGACCGGAAAAACCATTTCCAGTTAAGGTAAATCCGTGCAGCCATTGTTGCAGAAGTTAGGAATTAACTTATCATATTATAATACAACAAATATTGCTCTATGGAACTCACCAATTTTATTGCTCTGTCTGTCATTATTGCCCTTGTGCTGGGGATTGGGTTTGGAACAATGACTTGGGCTTACTTCGGCAAGGGCAGCATTTCTGTACTCTTTAAAGAACCAATTTTAACTTCCCCAGAATTTCCCGATACCGACAGCGGTAGTAAAGCTTCCGTTTATTTTCAACAAGGAATTGAGGCTTATCAGTCGGGAAAGTACCGCAAAGCCAAAGATAAATTTACCAGCGCTGTAGAACAAGTTTCAACTTTGGCAGAAGCTTACCACAATCGCGGCTTAGCTTTTGCAAATTTGCGATCGGATGACGAGGCTGTTGCAGATTTGATCCGTGCCAGCGAATTATACCAACAGCAGGGGGCTGGATTTGCGATCGACACGATTAAACAAAATCTGGCCGCATTGAAGCAGCGCAAATTAGAACGAGAAAAACAAAAAGCAGTAGCGACATAAATTATTATGTTCTGCCCGTGAAACTCAACTCACACCTAGAGTTTAGGTCTGAAAAACCCGGTTTCTTGAGTGTGGTTGGGAGAAACCGGGTTTGTTTACAGAATTTTTATTAAAGTTGAAAATCAAGATTTAACCTTCTCCTTCTCAACTAAATTGTTCTGGCATCTTCTATTTGGTCGATTTTAGCAATCATCATTTCTCGGCTAGGTGCCACAACTCGATAATTAGTAATGGGATCGTAAGCTTCCCATTCTTGAGTCACTTCGCTGTCTTGCCACAAAAACCATTCCCGGTAAATTTCGCCGTCATCAATGTCGCCACACAAGGGAAGCCAATCATCTCCTCCCAAGCTCTCAAAATCTCCTCCTACTAAGTCAATCCAAGCTGCAAGGATACAAGAGTCAATAGCATTATTATTAACAGTGACTGCGTTAGAGTGAAGAGAAGTTTCGGGAAAACAAAGTGTGGATTTCATAAGCTGTACCTGAATGTTATGTTATTAATTTATAAAAAAATCCTCTACGGCAGTGAAAGCAGAATGCCACTATCCTAACCTCCACAGTTCCCACCTCGAAAAACCTTGACACCTAAAGCGCTCAAATGCCGATGATGTATGACTTGAGAGCGCTTTGAGTCAAGTCGCTAGAGAGGCTAAATTGAGCCACTTTGCCAAGTGGCATAGAAGAAAGCCCGATCGACCAAATATTGTTGGCGAAGGCTCTCGCGCATTGAGGAGCAAAGACAGCGCGACTGCCAATTGTATACTGGGTAAGTTGGCGAGTTTCCGTACAGTTTTTGTGGTAAAATTAGTAGTAACCGGACTTTCGTACCGACAGCCTCGTTTGGTCAAAAGCTTTGCAACGAGCTTTGCAACGAGCTTTGCAACGGTGGTGCGATCGCCAGTTTTGATTTATTGTTAATTTTGCGAAGTCCCGATCAACTATTAGGGGAAAAAAATTATGCAAGCAACCAACCAAGAAGGAATTATCAATCTGACAATCCACTATACCAACGGCAAACAGCAACACTTCCAGTTCATTGCGCCAGAGGGAACAGTAGGAGAGCAAGCAACTTTAGGCACTCGCCTGCACAAAATGTTGACGGCAGACCCGATAATTCTCGAATTGGCAGATAAACTGGTAGTTATCCCAGTTCACAACATACAAAGTATTGAAATATCGCCGGTTCCTCCCAAATTGCCAGAGGGTGTCCTTTACCCAATGCGAGAAATCAAGAAATAGCTAAGCTCTTGTGCATCTAAATTCAACTGCAAAGGCGGGCTGAAACCCATGTTATGCCGAGTTTGAATCATCATAAATGTGTACCCATTAAAGGCGCAAGAAGTTATTACAAATAACGATAAAAATAAAAAAAATGTTGCTGGTTGTGAAACCAGTTACGAAAAAAAATGCAACAGTAGACAAGCTCCCAACCCTTATATCGTCACTCATGCCCAATCTAAAAATCTAAAACCTAAAATCTAAAATAGTATGACGATAGATGTCGCGTGAGTGAGGGGAATAATTGCAGATTTCGCAGACTTTGACTTACCATAAAAAATGCTAGAACTCCACTGTCACACTACTTATTCCGACGGCACTCTCACCCCTGCCGAACTCGTAGCCGCCGCCGCGTCTTCGGGGGTTCGCGCTTTGGCCGTCACCGATCACGATACGATGTCGGGGTGGGATGAAGCCTTCGCCGCTGCTGCTTTGCACGGTATCGAAATAGTCCCCGGACTCGAACTCAGCACGGTTCACAACGGCCGTTCGCTGCACATTTTAGGTTTTTATCCCGATGCAAATAAGTTGCGCGTTCCTTTGAACGATCGCCTGGAAGGAAGGTTTCGTCGATCGCAGGAAATGGTCGAAAAATTAGCAGCAATGGGATACGCGATCGAACTGCCAAAAACATCCCCAGGAATGGCACCGGGACGGCCTCACATTGCCTCTGCACTTGTCAAAGCCGGTCACGCCAAATCATCGCGGGAAGCATTCGATCGCTGGCTGGGAGATGACGGCCCGGCTTATGTGCATTACGAGAAATTCTCGATCGTCGAAGGCATTGATTTACTGAAGAGTTGTGGCGCAGTACCAGTTTGGGCTCACCCTTATTTATTTCGCGGCGGCGCTGTTGAGGAAGTCTTAAAAGAATTAGTAGATGCTGGTTTAATGGGAGTTGAAGTATACCATCCCAGCCACAGTTCCAGCCAAATCCAAAAGTTGAAAGATTTGTGTCTTCATTACGGTTTGCTGGCAACTGGTGGCAGCGATTATCACGGCCCAGATCCTGAAAGGAAAGCAGCAGATAGCACCCAATTGAATATGCTGCATTTGCCGTTAGAATTGCTGGAACCGATTAAAGTTGCTGCGGCGAGTTTGAAATAGTTTTTTATGACGCATTTTGCGGATGTATACAGTTGTCAAAAAAAATCCTTGGCTTTTTGAGTGAGGAGTTTGCCGGAAGTAAATCATCAGCAGAAGACCGAGGTCAAGCAGAATATAAATTAATATGAAGTTAAAGGCAATTGCAGGGGAGTTGATTTTACAATTTTAGTATAGCAACTTGCCAAACGGAGCTTATTATGAGTGCAGAAGACAGAGCAAAGGCGATCGGCAAAAATTTAGAAGGCAAAGCTCAGGAAATTTTCGGTAATATCACCGGCAACAGAAAAGACCAGGTTGAAGGCAAAGCCAAACAAGCGGAAGCTGCCGCCCGCCACGCAGCAGAAGATGCTAAAAATGCGGTGAGAAATCTGGCAGATAAAGCCAAAAGGTCGATCGACAAATTGTAGAAACGGCGTTATACCCAATCCTGGCTAATAGAATTCGCTTCATATCAAATCCTGTGTCATCAATTGGGTTTGATATGATTTATTTTGGGAAGGTGCATAAACTGGGTGACTTCTGCGATATCTCTTCAAAAGCGCAGTGGAGAAGTCCCTATGATTGTTAATTTTACACCGGATTAATTTCGTAGTAAGGACTTCAGTCCTTATCGCATTGCCTTTACGAAAAATTTTTGCTCAATTCTGCATAAAGCCGCCAAAACCTGCGATATCAGAGTATCAACACGCAAAAACTGGACTATGACGAGACATGATACCCCCGTCGAACCCTTAGCAGGTTTAGTTCCTGTAGCGGCAAGTTTCAACTTGTTGCTTCCACCCACAGGTTGGGAACTCAAACCGATTTCCTTGACTTTGTTATTGCTGGCACGTTACAGCGCTATTTTCCCTGGGATAATCGAATTATCTCGATGTCATCCGAAGGTGCCTGTGAACACCGACGAACAGTTACGCCAACTTCTACAACTCTTGAAAGACTCGCAAGAGGGGAGTAAGGAACAAGAAAGATTCAAAAATCAAGTGTGCCAACTCATTCCTGATTTGCCCGGAATTCGCAAGCATCCTTATCCTAATATTGATTTAGAGGAAATGATGCAGGAAGCTTATTGCGGTTTTATCAAAACGCTTTCGGTATTTTTGCGGGGAATAGACCTCGACAGTCTCGCTGCTGATGTGTTGCGAACCCGAGTGGTTCAGCGGTTCAATAAAACTCTCAAGAACAAAGTCTATGACCAATATCGCCGGATGCAGCAACAGATTTTTACTGTTAGTTTTGATGCTCCGATTACGAGCAACCCAGGTGAAGAATTTGAGGCTCAAGAACCGATAGACGATACCACGAAAAATGGGATTGAGCAACTCATAGAGAGAGAACAAGCTCAAAATAAGCAGCGCATCGGCCGCAAACTATGGCAGTGTATTGAAGACGATCCGACGGGAGAACTGCGAAACAGTTATCCCAATGAAAAAATAGATAAGACTCAGCCAAACACTCCCGAAAATCGTCGCCCTCGACCGGATGCAAATTGTCACATACTGGCAGTGCGATTGCTGCTGAAAGACCCTCCTGATAAATTATCGGTAATTGCCAGAGAGTTAAATATTGACTATCAAACTCTCAACTCTCACTGGAAAAGAACAGGTTTTGAACTCGTCAAAGAGATTGGCAATAGAATTGCTAAAGAATGTGGATATCAACCGGAGGAATAATGGTGAATAGCATGGATACTTATTTGTTACAAATTCCTCTGGAGCAAACTGCCCGCAATTTAGCTCTGCAATTTGCTTCAGAGCAAGCTAATCCGCAAAAAGGCAAGCGGGTTTATTTCAATACCCTGGCGGTTTGGGCGGTTAACTATTTCTTGGAATGGATGGAAATGGAAACCGATATTGATGGCGGTGATAGTTGGAATCCAGCAATGCGGGCGGTTTTGGATGTCGGCGATTTGGTTTTGCCGGGGATTGGCAAGATAGAATGCTGTCCGGTTCAGCTTGGAGAATCGGCGATTTCTCTGCCGGAAGTGCGAGGAAACCGCATTGCATATATCGTCGTTCAGTTTGCGGAACCTTTCGATAAGGTGAAACTTTTGGGATTTATTCCGGCTGTGGAAATTCATGATGAAATTCAAGAGATTTCTCTAACTAATCTCAAACCCTTTGAGGAATTGTGGGATTATTTGGATCGAATTGAGTTGGCGATTCCGCTGTTGCAATGTGAAATTGAAGAGTTGCTATCTGATTTGGGAGAAGATGACCCCGTACAAGCACAAGTTCGGGATAATTTGCAAAACAAATCTATTTCGGAAATTGTGGCCATTTTGAATAAAGTTTTGCACAGTAGTGAGAAATCTGACTGGGGATATGAAGGGGGGAAGGCTTTAGCGGGAAGTGGTTCTAGCAGTGGAGGTTTGGGAAATAGAGATATATCTTTCTCTCGTGATAAATCTTCACCTGTTGAGAAAGCTTCAGATATTGAGGAGGATGTGAAAGCGGAACTGAATCTGATTGCTGAAGATTTGTTGGAGAAGTTAGCTGAGATTTGGGGAGATGGTGATGATTTTGCCTTGTCATAAATCTACAATGTCCCAGAAATCTGGATAAATTTCCATGACTTGTAGATACTGTCTTGACCTGTCAAGGGGTATCTACAACATTCCCAAGACAAATATCTAGAATTTTTCAGGAATCTGCATAATTCTCCCCCTAATTCCCGCTAGATATATATACAGAATAAAGAGAAACTCCAATGGACGAACAACGCCTCGCCGCCTATATCCAACTGATTCAAGCCCTGCTTGAGTGCCCTAGCGGTACAGTAAATGATATTATCAACGCCAATCTAGAGTTAGTTGATGCCAATTTGGTGCAAGTCATGGAAGTGGTAGCGACTAATATGGCAGCAGAGGGCAACTCATATGCAGCAGCTTGGTTGCAAAATCTAGCGGTACATTTGGCAAATTATGTCAGCAGTACAGCAAGTCCTGATGAGTATTTATCTTTCTTGGGGGAGGTGTTGCAAGCAACGTCAGACAGTGGCGGAGATCCTCAAGTCGTTTATCCTATTTTACAACAAAACTTCGATAAATTGGATTTAATTTTTGCTCGAATATTACAAGCTTGGGCTACATCCACATTCACAGAACTTACCTCAGAAGAAGCTGCATCACTAGCAGCAGTTATTGGCAATTTTGGCAACTTAATTCAGCAGTTTCCCCTGGGGCGGCGGGCCTGGAATTTAGAAATAGGCATTACTTGTTATAGCGCAGCATCAGAAGTCTATACCCGCGAGGATTATCCCGAACAATGGGCAATGACTCAAAACAATTTGGGGACTGCCTATAGTGACAGAATAGAAGGACTCAGGGCGGCGAATATAGAAGAGGCGATCGCCTGTTTTCGGGAAGCTTTAAAAGTCAGTACCCGCGAGGATTATCCCGAAAATTGGGCAATGACTCAAAACAATTTGGGGATTGCTTATAGTGACAGAATAGAAGGAGTCAGGCCGGCGAATATAGAAGAGGCGATCGCCTGTTATCGGGAAGCATTAAAAGTCCGTACCCCCGAGAATTATCCCGAGCAATGGGCAGCGACTCAAAACAATTTGGGTCTTGCCTATAGTAACAGAATAGATCGAGTCAGAGGGGCGAATATAGAAGAGTCGATCGCCTGTTATCGGCTAGCTTTAGATGTCTATACCCGCGAGGATTATCCAGAACAATGGGCATTGACTCAAAACAATTTGGGGAATGCCTATAGGGAGAGAATAGAAGGTGTCAGGGCAAAGAATATAGAAGATGCGAACGCCTGTTTTCGGGAAGCTTTAAAAGTCTATACCCGTGAGAATTATCCAGAACAATGGGCATTGACTCAAAACAACTTGGGGACTGCCTATAGTGACAGAATAGAAGGACTCAGTGCGGCGAATATAGAAGAGGCTATCGCTTGTTATCGAGAAGCATTAAAAGTCTATACCCGCGATAATTCTCCCGAAGATTGGGCAATGACTCAAAACAATTTGGGGACTGCCTATAGTGAGAGAATAGAAGGAGTCAGGGCGGCGAATATAGAAGAGGCTATCGCCTGTTATCGGGAAGCTTTAATAGTCCGTACCCCTGAGAATTATCCCGAAAAGTGGGCAATGACTCAAAACAATTTGGGGGCTGCCTATAGTGACAGAATAGAAGGACTCAGGGCGGCGAATATAGAAGAGGCGATCGCCTGTTTTCGCTTAGCATTAGAAATTCGCACTCCTACTGCTTTCCCTTTAGACTGCTTGCTATCAGGTAGAAACCTCGGCAATACCGCTTTCACTGCTGGTTTTTGGGATATCGCCCTGGAAGGATTCGAGAAAGCGATTCAAGCAGTAGAAAAAAGCAGAAGTTGGGCAACTTCCGACGATATCCGCCAGCAGATTTTAGCTGAATCTATAGGTGTTTACGAAAAGGCAATTCAAGCTTGCGTCAACAGCAACCAACTGGAAAAAGCCATAGAATATTGTGACAGAACCCGTGCTCAGAGGTTAGTCGATTTAATGCACAGCAATGATGTGTATGCTAGCAGCGAAATTCCGCCCGCAGGGCAAAAGTATTTGCAGGAATTTGAGGCGAAGCAGCGGGAAATTGACGCAGAAGTTGAACAACTCCGCAAACTTTCTGAAGGCAATAAAGAATTAGCCAGTGTGGGGAGTCTGTCGCGCAGTCGGGCAGAGTTGTCTGCTTACACGGAGAAGATTCAACAGTTGGAAGGGGAGAAACAGCAAATCTGGGAAAATATTCGCAGTTTAGATCCAGTTTTAGCTGGACAAGTTCAAGTCGATCCGATGCAGTTTGCGGCGATGCAGCAACTCATTGACAATTCGCAGACGGCGATTCTCTGTTTTTATACCACGACTGATGACACTCATATTTTTGTGATTTACAAGGATAAAGCCCCGCAGATTCACACTTGTCAGGGAGAGGGTAAGGGAAGTTTTCAGAAGTGGATTGGCGAGAGTTGGTTGTTGCCTTATTTGCAGGAGCGGAAAATTTGGCAACAGGGGATGGGTGAGTTTTTGTCTCAGTTGTCGCAGCGGTTGAAAGTTGATGAGTTGATGGGTAATTGTTTGGATGGAATTGAGGAATTGATTGTGATTCCGCATCTGTTTTTGCATCAGATTCCGCTGGCGGCATTGCCCATAGAACCCCCCCAACCGAGGGCGGGCACGGGGGCACCGCCCCTACGAAGGGCGTTCCTTGGTGACAAATTCCTGATTCGTTACGTGCCCAGTTGCCGAATCTTGGAGTATTGCAATCAACGCCCAACCATCGAATCGCCGAAATACGGGATTGTAGAAAATGCCACGGATGATTTGTACTTCACTCCTTTCGAGTGCGAACAAATTGCCGAAATTGTGACGAAACCTGAGCGGTTAAAAGGAAGTCAAGAAGCAACAGTCGCAGCCTATCGAAACCTAGCCCAAAATGTGAATGTAATCCACTCCAGTCACCACGCTGTCTCGCGTTTGGACAATCCTTTAGAATCGCGATTGTTTTTAGGAGACGGGAGTATCACATTAGGGGAATTGATGACACCTGGTTGGCGGTTGCCGCAGTTATCCGATGTGTTTATGTCCTGCTGCGAAACTAATTTAGGAGGGACGGAAATTACCGATAATCTGCTCAGCTTGGGAACGGGGTTTTTGTGTGCGGGAGCTCGGAGTGTGGTCAGCACTTTGTGGGCTGTGGATGATTTTGCTACTTCGCTGTTTTCGATTTTTTACTATCAGTATCGTCGGGAAGGTTTGAGTCGTCCAGAGGCTTTGTGGCGGGCACAGGTGAGGTTGCGGACAATTTCGGGTGCGGAGTTGAAAGAGCTTTATCAACTGCAAATCGATCCGTTGCTTCAGAAAATTATTGGGGATTTAAAGTCAAAATTGGCTGTAGTTCAAAAGGAAAAACAAAAGTTAAAATTGCGGCATAAATCCTACCACAAGGAGACGGATGAGTTTCATAAGTTGGGGGCGGAGTTGAAGAAAATAACGAAGCGGGAGAATCAGATTCAGAAACAGAAGAAAGGATATGAAAGTTTGAAACAAAATATTTACACTATGTCAAATCCTTTTGATGATTTGAGTTATTGGTCGGGGTTTATTTGTCAGGGTTTGCATTGAGTTGTGGTGTTTGATTGTGTCAACAAACACGTCAGACACACATTCCGGCGGGGGTTTCAACCCCCGCCTCATAGCGAAAGTCCTCTCAAGAGGACTCATGAATTTAACAGTCCTCTTCAGAGGACTTTCGCTATGAGACAGGGAATTAATTCCCTGTCGGACTTTCGGCAAAACGCGCTATTTCATCCACATTAATCCGAGTTTATCTCCGGTTAAAAATCGGGTTCTGCAGCTAAAAGCTCGATCGACAAATCCATCTGTTCCTTCCCCCGCGCCAAAAAGCTTTCGCACTCCTGCAAACACTCGACAGCCACCGCAAACTGCTCGAAAACCTCTTCTAGAGGCAACTCTCCCGATTCCACCCGATCGATAATCGCTTCAATTCGATCGACGGTTTCCTCATAATTCCAGTCAGACTGGCGCAACTGCGAATCAATCATAACTTTTCTTCCGCATCCAATACTTCTACAATCTTAACTTTCAGCAGGCCCCGACTCAACCTCACAGTCAATTCCTCTCCCAATTCCAAACCCTCAGTTGTGCGGACGATCGTACCGTCACTTTGGATTACCGCCGCATAACCCCTTTGCAATACCGCCGCCGGATTCAGTGCGGATAACTTTTCTTGCAATACCTCCAGTTTACCAGTTGCTTGCCGCAAAGTTCGGGATGTCGCAGGCAAACGTTTTAATCGATTTTGTAACAGTTGCAAATGCTCTTCTTCTGTCTGAAATCTTGCCCGCACAGCGTTTGCTAAATTGACCATTCGCTGCTTGTGTTCAAAGTAAAGATCTGCTAAAATTGGTACAGCTTGAGCGGCCGCCGCAGTGGGAGTGTGGGCTCGTTTATCTGCTACTAAATCGGCGAGAGATTCGTCTCTTTCGTGTCCAATGCCTGTGATAATTGGAATCGCACAATTGGCGATCGCCCTGACAACTCTCTCATCATTAAAACAAGCCAAATCTTCCGCAGAACCGCCGCCCCGCCCTAAAATGATCACATCAGCCCTACCGTCCAATTCTACGCGGGCGATCGCCCGCGCGATCGCAGCAGCAGCCAATTCTCCCTGCACTCCTGTCGGCGACAGCAACACCCGCAAACCCGGATATCTTTGGGCTAGAGTGCGCTGAATGTCTCCCCAAGCAGCGCCAGTATCGGATGTCACCACGGCCACAATTTGCGGGTGTGCGGGAATCGGGCGCTTTCTGGCGGGATCGAAGAAACCCTCAGCCTCCAAGCGCGATCGCAATTGCTGCAACCGCAAAGCCTGCAATCCTTCCCCAGCCGGTAGCGATTGCACAACAGTCAACTGGTACTCGCCGCGATTCTTGTAAACCCGGATGCTTCCCAAAACCAGCAACTGTTCCCCTTTTGCAGGTATTTGCACCAATTTTTGCCGCTGAGAATTCCACACCACGCAGCGAATAGCAGCGCTTTTGTCGGTGTCGCACAGAGTGAAAAAGCAGCCGCTGGGGTGGTGCGAAACGTTGGACACCTCGCCTGTCAGCCAAACTGATTGCAGGTTGCGATCGCCCTCCAACAAGTCTTGCAGGTATGATGTTAGTCCGGCAACAGATAAAGCTGTATCGGGAAGAATTGAAGTCATCCAATTTTAGATTTTAGATTTTAGATTTTAGATTTAGGCTACTATCAACACTTCGGACAGTGTGTGATTGCCAAGCGTAAAATAAGGGTTTCAGGGCGATTCCAGAATCGACTTCCTAACGGAAAATCAATGGTTTCAGACTAGGATCTCAAAATAGTCCGGACTATTGTAGTATATCTAAGGTAATTTATTTGTAGGCTGAGCGGGCGATCGTAATTTTAACTGCAAACAAACTAATGATATCAGATACAATGACTTCGATGAATGCGCTGCGCCAAGAGGCTGCGGCGATCGGCATTACTGAGGAAGAAGCCAGGAAATATGGCGATCTCCGACATAAAAGAACTTGGTCTTTGGCGATCGAACATCACCTCTCAATGCAAGATTTTGCCGATCGCATAGAACAATCCTTCACAACTTCCGAACCCGATTCCTCCAGCGCACTCAACCACTCTCAGACTGAAGAGTCGAAAGACTATGGTATTCAGCTAACTGCGAACCTAGGCGAATCTAGAGTAACCAGGGAGAACCAAACAGCGTCTCTTGCTTCGCCACAACAGCAAGCAGTAGCAATCGGGCGATCGCACGGCAATTCCGACCACCGCAGCAACCAAAACCGAGGTTTTAAACAAGTAGTTCAAAATCATATTAAAGCATTAACAATCGCATCCGCCTCCCGCACAAACCTGCCCAATTCACAACTGGGCAATTGGGTTTGTCCTGAGTGTGGGCCGGAGGGCGAATTGGGTTGTTACCTTTGCGCCGGAGAAGGCAATGTAGGGGACATTGCAGCTATTGGCTGGACGCTAGCTTATATGGAAATGTTGGGCTGTTCTGCTCGCGAAATTGAACCGTTGAGAAAAATTTCGCCTTCATCTAATATTCTGGAATTGAATTTAAAAGTTTGTGTTGCTATCAAACAAAGTAGCGAAGTTTTAGCCAGGACGGAGAAATGGGTAATTAGTCATTAGTTATTAGTCATTAGTCATTAGTCATTAGTCATTAGTCATTAGTCATTAGTCATTAGTCATTAGTTATTAGTTATTAGTCATGAGTCATTAGTCATGAGTCATTTAGTCATGAGTCATTAGTCATTAGTCATTAGTTACCACCTGAAAGTTCAACCAAATTAAGTATTGATTCTAGCTTTTTCAAAGCAACTTCCAAATCGTCATTAACAACTTGGAAATCGAATTCCCCTGCCGCTTCAATTTCCTCTTTAGCCCGCACCAACCGACGGGCGATCGCAGTTTCGGAATCTTGACCCCGACTCCGCAAGCGCCGTTCCAATTCTTCCCAAGAAGGAGGTAAAATAAAAATTCGCACCGCCTCTGGAAAATTATTCCTAATTTGCCTCGCCCCTTCCAGCTCAATTTCCAGGATTACCGACTTTCCCTCACCGATTCCTTGTTTGAGACCAAAATAAGGAGTACCGTAAAAATTACCGGCAAACTGGGCCCATTCGGCCAACTCTCCAGCCTCAACCATTTGTTCAAAGCGGCTGCGGCTGACAAAATAATAATGCTTTCCCTCGATTTCTCCCTCACGGGGCGATCGAGTGGTCACCGATACCGAAAGATACAATTTGGGATGGCGATTGAGGAGCGATCGTACTAAGGTGCCTTTCCCCACACCGCTAGGCCCCGTCAGAACAATTAATTTACCAGATTTCATTTTTAGAATAGAAACGTGTAACAATTTAAGTTTCCGCTTACTTTAGACTGTAAGCGCTCAAATTGCAACTGACCAACCTCAATCATCCCGACTTTGACCGTCTTTGCTGATTACAAAACGATTAGCAACCGTTTCCGGCTGAATCGCCGAGAGGATGACGTGACTCGAATCTGTAATAATTACCGCTCTCGTGCGGCGCCCGTAAGTTGCGTCAACCAGTTGTCCTCGCTCCCGCGCATCAGTAATAATCCGCTTAATTGGCGCTGACTCGGGACTGACAATGGCAATCACTCGATTAGCAGACACAATGTTACCAAAACCGATATTAATTAATTGAATATCCATGAAATTCTTAATCTGTAGGTGAACGATTGACTATCAATCCTTACTTTTGATCATATAATATACAAAGATTTTTTCTGACAATCCTCAAATTAATCCCAACTAAGTTTTTTAGTTTCTAACTAAAAACTTTACCCTTTTGACGCCGAGTACCCAGTTCTTTATCAAAAATTTAAAAAAAGCTCGCTGTTGCCACTTTATCTTAAAGATTCGGTAAAAGCGTCGATTTTTAGTTGCCAATAAAAGCATTAGCTGTATCGAGAAAAAAAACCGTAAATGTTGCGAAATATAAATATAATTTTAGGGAAAGGGAAACTTAAGTATAATCAGTGATCGATGACAGCAAATATTCGCAAAAGCTGCTTTGATGAGCTTTCCAACCTAAACTAAAAGCTGCTGGCGATCATCTTCGAGGGCTTCGCTAACGCACTTTCTGCCCGATTTTTAACCAAAAGATTGGGGATGATGTGCCAAACTACAGATGTTTATTGCATGATGTTCTACCAATAAAATTGGTGTGTAGTGAGGAATTTAGTCCTATTAATACCAATAAAAAAGTGTGGCTAGAATTATCATTTTTATAACTATTATGACAATTTGCAGAGTCCCGACCGGACAAGGCATTGCCGTTTTTCTACAGATTATTGCAGGATTATAGCTAGCAAGAATTGTGGGAATTAGTATAAAAATATGAACATTTTAGTTTTTACTACAAACATTTTGAATTCAGCACAAGTTAGGCAAAAAGTGGTTTTACTCATGATATGAATTCCGGTTGAATTGGAATGATGAAACCGCAGAGGACACAGAGAACACAGAGTCAGAGAACAGAGAGATGAATAATTCCGATGCTAGCGGATTTGATATGAATTATAGCGGTAAGACTCTATGCACACCGCACCCTACACATACAGGATATGTATAAATCTTATTCAACAAAAAACTGGGATTAATGCAGATAAATTCACCCGCATTAATCCCAGTTATTCCACACTTAATTAAGCCGCAACTAAACCGCTGTGTCTCAACAAAGCTTTAGTGCTCGGTTCGCGTCCCCGGAAAGTTTTAAACACTTCCATCGGGTGCAAACTGCCGCCCAATCCTAATACTGTATCTCGGAAGCGCTTACCTGTAGAGGCGATCGCACTTTCATCTTCCAAACCAGCTTCCTCAAACGCCGCAAAAGCATCAGCGCTGAGCACTTCCGCCCATTTATAACTGTAATACCCCGCCGCATACCCGCCCGCAAAAATGTGTCCGAAAGCGCACAAAAATGCGTCTTCTTCCAGAGGAGGCAAAACTGTGGTAGTTTTAGCGATGCGGTTGCGGACATCTGCCACAGTTTCGCTGCCGCCCGATCGATAGCGGTGGTGCAATTCAATGTCAACGCTGCTAAAATGTACTTGCCTGAGCATGACGGTGCCGCTCATGTAGTGGCGCGCTGCTAGCAGTTTTTGGTAGTAGTGTTCCGGCAAAGTTTCCCCGGTTTCGTAATGCTTTGCCATTCCGAACAAAGTCGCGCGATCGTAACACCAATTTTCCATAAATTGACTGGGCAATTCCACCGCATCCCACTCAACATTATTGATGCCCGAAGCCCCCGGATAGTCTACCGTTGTCAGCATATGCTGCAAACCGTGACCGAATTCGTGAAACAAAGTTTCGACTTCCAAGAAAGTCATTAAACTCGGTTTGCCGTCTACCGGAGGACTTTGGTTGCACACCAAATAAGCCACTGGCAACCGCGTGGTTGTTTTTCCCGCTTCGACAAATTTAGCGCGTACCACGCACTCGTCCATCCAAGCACCGCCGCGCTTTTCCTCGGGGCGGCTGTAGGGGTCTAAATAGAAATTGGCGATCGTATTTCCGGCTTCATCATCTATTTGGAAATAGCGCACATCTTTGTGCCACACAGGAGTTTGACCGTCCGCCGCAGTTACTGTCACGCCAAATAGCCGCTTTACTAATCCAAATAACCCCTCTAATACCTGTGGCAAAGCAAAATAAGGTCGCAATTCTTCGGCACTAAAAGCAAACTTTTCTTCCCGGCGCCGTTCCGACCAAAAACCAATATCCCAGTGCTTCAAATCTCCAGATTCCGCCGCGCCTTTTTCGGAAGCAAAAGCTTTCAATTCTTCTAAATCTTTGACAGCAGCATCATAACTAGCCTGACGCAATTCTTCTAACAAAGCTTCCACTGCTGTAACGTCGGGAGCCATTTTGCTCGCCAAGCTCAATTCGGCATAACTGCTAAACCCGAGCAAAGCAGCTTTTTCGTGGCGCAAAGCTAAAATGCGATCGGTCAACGGCCAGTTATTCAATTCTCCGCTACTTGCTCTGCCGATAAAAGCTTTGTACAACTTTTCGCGCAAGTCGCCGCGGGTGCTGTGCTGCATGAAAGGGCCGTAACTCGGAAAGTCTAAAGTAATCCGCCAAGGGCCATTTTCGGCATCCGCATTTTCTTCGCCGGCGCTGCGAGCGGCTTGAGCTGCTAAACTCAACAAACTCGGTGGCAAACCGTCAATTTCGTCTTTGTTTGTGAGGGTGATGCTGAATGCTTTGGTAGCGTCGAGGACGTGATTAGAAAATTGGGTAGTAATTTCGGCTAATTCTAATTGAATGGCATTAAAACGATCTTTTTGCTCGCCTTCTAAACCGACGCCGGAGAGTTGGGCGTCTCGGAGAGCGGCTTCGACAATTCGCTTTTGAGCTGACTCTAAGCTGTCCCAATTTTCGCTAGCCCGCAGTGCTTTAAAAGCTTCATAAAGCGGTTTGCTTTGACTGAGCTTGCTCCAAAATTTTACTACTTCCGGCTGCACTGTTTCGTGAGCCGATCGCAGTTCCGGGCTATTTTTCACGCCCATCAAATGTCCGACAATGCTCCAGCTCCAATTTAAACGCTCTCCGAGTCGCTGCAATGGTTCTACTAAGCCGCTCCAAGTCGGTTCTACAGACGATTCTAAGTCAGCTAGCGAGGCTTCTAGTTCGGTCAGCAGTTGGGTAACAGCGGGGACTACGTGTTCTGGTTTGATCGCGTCAAAGGTCGGCAATCCTTGACCGATTAGTAACGGGTTATCAGCAATAGTTACGGTTGCAGTCATTGATTTTTCTTGTAACAGGTTGAAAACAGTTGACACTCTCCGGGCTAAAGCCACGGAGATTCTTAAGACCACAATTTGAGTCTTAAAGGCGTTGACAAATCGCCTCTACACGCTCAAAACAACTACTAATACCAGAAGTATTGCAATTGCGCTTACTTTTGTCTTTTTATACTTTCAGAGTCCATCACCAAGCCAGTTAGGTACGCTCAACAATTCACTATTGCTTGTTTAACCAGACTACGATCGAGTCGAGGCGAGCTAAATCAGGAGTTACACCTTTTGAGATTGTTTCAACACGTAGATGGTTGTTCTTACTTGCCTTTCTAAATGTTCTAACACAAAGCCGTCAAGCGAAGGACGGGGCTTCAGAGTCATTTTGTTGGTGAACTAGACAGATTAGCTTTTCATTTTGTAACACAGTTGTCGAAAAATTTGGACTCGATCGGGCGTGAGTCACAGAGTCGGAGAGTGTCCAGCGTGTCCGATGGGAAAAGTATTCCTTCTGACTGATGACTAATGACTGCTGACTAATGACTACTGACGGTTATCTGGTGTGTGCTGCAACTCCTTGACAACTGAGATTAAGCGCTTGAGGTGAGGTTTGACAACTTCTTGCTGCTCGTGTTCCAAACGGTGGATTTGAGCTTGGACAATCGACAAATCCGCACTCGATTGGTGTGCGGGAGCTTGCAGTTGGCTTTGCAAATTGGCCATGACTTTCTGGATTTCCAAAAATCTAGTATTTACTACTTCCCAGTCGTCTCTGGTGATAGAAGTTTCTGCCAAGCCTTGCGTCGCACTTTGCAGTTGCTCTATAGCCTGTTCCACAGCTTGGAGATTCGCCCGTTGGCCAACCGATAAATCTTGCAGTTGTTGGCTCACCTGCTGGCGGACATCGAGCACAGCAGACGCCACGATTTCTTGCAAAGAAGCTACCGACTCTCCTAAACTCAGCAACTGCCGCTGGATGTCGATAGAATCCTCAACAGCCTCATGCCTAGGTAGTGCAGCCATTTGCTGGCGCAGCGCTGCAATATCTGCAGACAACTGCTTGCGTAATTTAACAATTACCGTCACGGCCGTTTTTTCGACTTTATTGACAGACTTTTGGACTTGGGCCATTTCCGAATTTTGATGCACCCGCACTTGCTGCTCGAACCGATACCGGTTAGCAACATTCAGCGACAAAGCCAAAGTTAGGGGAGCAACCCCGTAAAAAGCTTGACCCGACACTGCCACCGCCAGGGAACCCACACCAGAGGCCGCCAGAGAGGCGTACTCTGCCAGCTCCAGCCAGTGCCTTTGAGGAAAACTTGGTCTCAAGTGGTTTGCAACAGAGGGTTTTGGCTTCCGCACGGCTCTTTGGGTCATAGTATTTGCTCGTTGTGGGTAAGGTTGCGAGACTGGGTGGAGCATCGATTTCTATCCTTTTTTCAGTTATATGTTTTAGATTATTTCTTGGCACTCTTCTATTTTTACCTTTGTGAGTAAGTTAAGGATGACTGCCATATTATTATGTATTTGGGAGCCTGTGGCGATCGCGCCCAATTCCGGCTGTTAAAAGGTTCGCCCCAACGCGCCCTCTATTTTACAGGACGCGGGCGCCATCGGGTTCGGGCGATCGACAATAGCTGCCCAGGCTAACCGAACAATGCCTAAGACTATTTTAGATTTTAGATTTTAGATTAAAAGTTAAAAAAAGGCGACCTACTGAGGGCGATCGGGGTTTGGAGCTTGTCTGGAGTTGCCTTTTTGTGCGCGCATTGGTATAATTTACTGTTGCTCAATTGCCCGGATAGAATTTACTGCAAAAATTGACCGATGAACTCAGAAAAACCCGGAATTGCCGATCGGCTAAAGTCTATTTTCAGTATCGGCATCTTTATCATTCTCGTACTAGGAGTAGGCTTTTTAAGCGTTAATTTTATTTCAGCTCTCTATGCAAAATTTTCTTAAAATTAGGACTTACGCATGGGGTTCATAAACCTAGTTTTTTTACAAAAATACTTCGTCGCAGCCTCCTGATAAGGTAAAAAACCCGGTTTCTTTAGTCGGAGTGAGTCCCAGACTGTTTGAGATTCCCCACTTCTTCAAGAAGTCTCGAATCTTAAGCACGATATCAGTTGTTTGGATTGCATTCTTCCTTCTTCCTTCTTCCTTCTTCCTTCGGTTATAATTTCAACTGTAAAGATTGTGGTCTGGGTCTAGCCAGACAATATAAAAAACATTTTCACTAAAAAAGCCATGCACCCTGCCGTATTCATTAGCAGATATTTGAAACTGGTAGGGGATATTGATTAGGATATCTTCATTGGGAATCCCAAAGCCATTAGGTTCAGTAGTATTTTTCCAAACTATGCCATGACAGCGCAGACTTTTACTTTGATTATTGATAATTTCTTGAGCGTTCAATTGTGACAAATCGCGCAGCCGTCTCAATAGAGATGCTAGATACTTAGCATCTCTACCACCAATTGAAAACTGCTCTTTATCATCCTGATAATACCTGAAATAAAAACTAACTCCTTCCGGTATTTGTATTTTTACAACCTCTCTCGGTGCTGAAAATGGCTGACGACTAATATCTGTATCTTGTCTTTTTTTACGCTTCTTCGATGACACGGGTTTTGTAAAAAATTCTCATTGATTCCTTCGTAATAATAGCATGAGAAGGTTCATCTCTTGGCAACTCACCTCTAGCATTAATCCAAGGGTCTTCACGTCGCACCATCAATTCTAACTCATAGGCATCCAGGAAGAAATAATCGTCAGCTAACTCGTCTAAAAACTCTTGTACTTCTTCGGGAAATTCGGGTTTTTCGACTTCTTTCAGAATTGGATTCCAGTCAAATTGTTCTTTGTATTCATAAAATAAAGCCGGGATAGTCGGCCCGTGCACCCAAGCTTCAAAATCTTCATCAAACAGCGGTGTATCTTCAAAAGCTAAATACCATGCTTGAGCGTAGTACAATAGTTTTTGTAGCTTGTGGTTGCTGAGATAGGAACCTACATCATTCGCAAACCAGATGTAGTAATCAGCGAGTTGGGAGGCTGTTGTGACTGTAGTTATTGTGGTCATATAACTCCACTCAATAAGTTTTGTATTCTATGATAGCACAGTCACCACTCTTTATGATTGGGCGGTTGAAACCGCTTCTTGTCAAACAAAGTCTGCCTCCGCAGACTAAGAAATAAAGGAGGTATTTAAGCCGGATTGGGTATAACTGAAATCTTACCCTCTGTCAAAAATTTGTAGGGGCGGGTTCACCAACAATAATTGTCTAAAACCCACAATCTCGCACCATTCTCAAGAACGGGCAAGATGCCCGTTCCACAAAAGATGAATTTTATTGTGGAACAGGCATCTTGCCTGTTCCTAAAAGATTTATCGAGAAGAGTGCCATATCTCCGTTACAACCCTTTAATATATTGCTTCAGTACAGGTGGCAAAGTGTAAAGACTTTCTTGTTTTTAGAGCAAGCAGCGCCGCGATAGAGATTGCAATGCGTTTAGCAAATCGGATGATGATATTTGTGAATTTTGTAGCAAGTTGGCGACGTTGACTGGCTGCTTTTCTGTCGCCAACAATGACATGACTTGTTTTTCTAGTTCGGAAGTGCGATCGTACTGCTGCTGTAAAACATCTTTCAAATCTTCGGGTAACAATATGGTATCATCTATTAATAAGTCATTCGCGCCGATTCCCAACTCTTGAATCAAAGTCGCCACGCTTTTTAACCATAAGGGATTGCCTTGGTAGCGGTGAATGAGTGCTTCGCAGTTATCGCTTTCAGCTAATCCCTTATCTCTGAGAATTTCTCCGGCGGCAGCGGTGTCTAAACCCGTGAGTTGTAAGGTACGAATGGGAGTATTTTCGCTGGTGAGTTGAGGAACTTCTTTGGGTGGTTCCCAACCGACTAGCAGAAAGCAACTTTGATGGGATAATTTTTCTATTTGTTTGAATAGGGAGCGATATTCTTCGTAGTCTAGTTTATACTTTCCTGCCAATTCGCCGCTACAGAAAAGGTTGTGAACGTCATCCAAGACTACTAAACACCGATGGTTTTGTAAATATTTAATTATTGGTAATCGTTTGTGATTTGTTGGGGATGAATCAGGGTTTTCTGACTGGGAAAAAAGCTGTATTAGGTTAGATTGAAATTTATCGATGGTGGGAAATTCGTCTAGTGTGTACCAAACTGCGTACTCAAACTCGTGTTTGATTTGTTGTACGAGTTGTACTGCTAGGGATGTTTTGCCGATGCCGCTGATACCGGTGAGGGTGATGAGGCGGCAGTTTTGTTGTAGAATCCAGGTTGTGAGGGTTTGGAGTTCGGGAGTGCGTGAGAAGAAATTACCCAACTCCGGCATTTCGCTTAAATCTTGATGTAGAGTTTTAGTTGGTTTTGCGTTAGCTGTTTCCTGATTTGGTGGATCTGAGTTTGGGATATCTGGTGAGTGTAAAGTTTCTCCACAAAAATTAACGAAGCCTATTTGCACAGAATCCTGCCCAAAATGTTTTGAAAATAGGAATACTTGCAACCTCTCTATTGCCGAAGATAAATTTGATTTACTAACATCTTCCCCCAACTCTTCTGAAAGTATTTCCCATAATTCTGCTCCCACTTTCCGAACACTACTTTCCGAACAGTCAAAGTCTTTGGCTATGTGCTTGTAGGTCTCACGTTGTAGAGTTCCCCGCAGTACCGCTGCTTGTAAATCGTCAAGGTGCTTACCCGTTTTCTCGAAGACTATGCGATCTGCTAGGTTTAACACTTCTTTAAGATTCATCGGATAAGGGAGATGTCAATTTTTTATGTATTATACACAAGTTATCTGCTGTTTATAACATTTTTGTACAAAAATGTACAAAAATAGATAAAATCAAGTGAAACAAAGAAAATTTTTAGGCAAAATTGAACTTTTTTGTGGTAGACAAATTTTTGAGTTCCACAAATAATAGAAGAATGCTAAATCAATCAAATGTGTGAGGCAAATAAATGACAGTTTATCTGGGTTCTAAACCTGTTGCTGAAATTGCAGTTAATGGTTTGAAAGAGGAACAGTTACAAAAAATCAATCCAAAAGTTGTAGCTGCGATTCAAGCGATTCAAGCGGAACGGATGGGTAAAGAGCCAATTGCCTGGTCTGATTTCAGCAGTCATACTACTGATTAAGTCAGATTATTACAGAAAAGATGCTTGGCTGGGAAGGTTTTTCCCCAACAATGATTGTGGTTCTACAGTATAGCTTGAAGGAAAATTTATGTCACTTGAGTTGCTTCTACCACAGAGAACTGAGTTCTACGAAGTCCGACCTATAACAACAGTTGTAGTTAAAATCGTGAGTCGTTGCAATCTCAAGTGTTCCTATTGCTATATGTATGAACACCCAGATCAAACTTGGAGAGAGCAGCCAGTTTTGATGAGTTTTGAGACGATCGAGCTTCTGGGGGAGCGTCTCAGTAGCTATGTTCGCGAGCGTCAGTTAAAGCAGCTTATTGTAGTCTTTCATGGGGGTGAGCCTCTTCTACTCGGAGCTTCTAAACTTAGGGAGTTTTTCAAAATTTTGCGGAGTAGTTTTCAGGATATTGAAGCGGATATCAAATTCGGACTTCAAACGAATGCAACGCTCGTAGACGATGACATAGTACAGGTATTTCAAGACTTCAAAGTGCGTGCTGGTGTGAGTATTGATGGGCCGCAAGAATGGAACGACCTTATGCGAGTTGATGCCAAAGGGCGTGGCAGCTTTTCGCAGATTATAGCTGGTGTAGAAAAGTTGCGTAATCCCAAGTTTGGGGAGTCTGTGTTTGGAGGTTTTCTCACAGTTGCGAATCCTGAAATAGATCCTTATAAGCTATTGACATTCTTTGAGGAACTAAACACCACTGCTATAGATTTTCTACTGCCAGACTTCAACTATGATACTTTTCCCTACGATAAGTATCCCCCAGGAACTTTTGGTCGATGGCTATCCGCTCTTTTCGATTATTGGTTAGCTTCAGAAACCAAGATGGAAGTTCGTATATTCAGAACTATCATGAAGCTTTTAATGGGTGGAAAGAGAGGCTATGATTCCTATGGGGCATTGAGTGATGGAGTTATTGTGGTTGAGACTGATGGCACTTATCACGGACTAGATGTTCTGAAAACTGCATATCATGGTGCTACCAAAACAGGTATGTCGCTCGCTTCTCATCCGATAGAAGCTTTAGAGTGTTTGCCACTCGTAACAGCACTATCTAAGAAGCAGTTTTCTGCACCGGAAAAGTGCCTTGATTGTCGCTTGTTTGATATCTGTGGTGGCGGATATCTGCCTCATCGTTATAGTTCCGAGCATGGCTTTAATCTGGAATCAATTTATTGTGAAGATTTAATAATTCTCATCGATCACATCAGAGATTATTTGTCCACTGAACTATCAGGTATCTCATAAGGACGTTGCGTTATGATCGTGTGTGCCGAGCAAGAGACTAAGATTGGAACTGTTGACTTGGAGTTGACCTGTAAGCTAGATGATACTCAACTATTCTACCACAATGCGTTGATTAAATATGTCGAGGAGTCAGCTACCCGACACATAGCAATGCTACATATTCTTAGCGATCGAGGTTATGAGCTAGCAGCGGCGCTTCTAAAACAAAGCGATGATGTGGATATATTGAGCGGTTTGTTTTTGCAATATCGGGAACTGGAAGCAAAAGCTCGATCACTTTTTCAAGCTTATGTCAGCGGTGATACTGATAGGATTCAGGAATTATTAATTAATTTTTATACTCTGTTTTCACCGCTGAGTGGGGGCTTGACTTTAGGTTTAGATCCTCTCAGAAACGTAAAAGTCACTGCTGGCTCTATTCTTTGTTTTCCTACGCTAGCTAAAGCGGGGGCTGTGACGCGAGATAGCAATCTAGGAGAAATTACAGAACAAGCAATTGAGGTGCTAATTGATGATAAATGCGATCGCATAAATTGGTGGCCAGACAGCTTTACACGATCGGGAATTCGGATTTCCACAGCAATAACTCAACCAGCAGCAGCGGGAAATGAGTTTAATTTCATTGAAAAAGATTATGTTCATGATATTTCGGCTGTAACTACCAGGCATGATGAAATCCGCCTCTGTTTGGATATGCTTCCATTCCTAGATATCGGACTTGGTGTCAGCATGAGTCGCCTGATGAAAGTTTACACTGTCTTACCTCGTTACTCTCCAACTACGCGCAAGGCAGGTTCTGTATCACACTTGCCTGGTTGGGCTTGGCAAGACTTCGATCCCGAAGCCGATCGAATGGAAGAAAGATGTCACTTGTGCGTACAAATGGTGCATGAGTTTTTTCATACGAAAGTTAATCTGGTTGAAAAAAATGTGCGTCTATACACAACAGACGGAAATTCACCAGAGGTTTTCTCTCCTTGGAAAAACAGAGATCGTCCTCTTAGACAGGTGATTCATGCATTACTGACATTTTCAGCCGGGGCGGCTGTATGGGCGAAACTTGTATCTTCTCCTTGGTTTTCATCTGAAAAGTTGTACTCGGAAGCTGAGAGTTACTGGGTTGAAACACTGAATTTTGCTGATATAGCTTATCAAGGTTTAATAAAGTCTGAATCCTTAACTGATGCGGGTAAGGTTTTAGTTAGTTCTTGTGTTGATAATTTGCGAGTGACTATTAAATCAGGTCGCAGCAATTGGTCTTAGTTTATAGTAATATGAATCGATCGATGAGGCTGGATGCGTGAATCAACTGATGGAAGGAATAAAAATCGTTTGCAGTGATAGCGACATAAATTTGAAAGATCGCCTTTTCTTAAGTTCGGGAACAGAGCCAGCTAGTGTTTCGACAGATTGCGGTTCTACTCCTTACTGTAATAATGCTCTTGTCCCTCGATTACCGTGGCGATCGCTTACTTCAATGGAACAACAAATCCTCTTTAGCACTAAGCTTGAGAAGCTAGAAAGTCTTTATGTAAGTATTCTAAATATTCCTCAAAATATTTTAGATTGTCTGAAAGAGCTAAATAAGCTAGAAAATCGTAGGTTTTTGAACGATATTTTACAAACAGAGAGGGTAAAAAAAGGGGTCGCTCTAATTCATGAGTATATTGAAACCTTTCGTATAGAAAATGCAGAATTAAGCGAGTATAGAATTGACGGGAACGAGCCAAAACAGATGACTGTAACTGTGGACAGCGAGCGCTGTCGCGTTGGTCTCCACATCGATAATCAGCGTGGCTCATCGCTGCATCGTATCTCGATCAATCTAGGTTCTGAACCGCGCTATTTTTTGTTCATAAATTTATCAATTGACCAGTTGTAAGTAGTCAAACAAAATTAATTACACAAACAACTAATATGATATAATAAAAAATATCAAGTTGTGCTCAAAGAGAT
>NZ_JAUBSH010000005.1:0-145359 GCF_036704705.1 Microcoleus sp. K1-B1
GTAAGACTAGCAACGATTAGCAAAACCCGATGAAGCGTCAAGAATCACCGCGGCTTTAGCCCGGTGAGTATTTCAAGCTTAAATCACAATAATTGAGACCGAGGGCAAAAATTTGTCCCCGGTCTCTCAAAGTCACTCATTCTATAAATTTAAATGAGTACGGAGCGATTTGAAAACTCCGCTCAGACCGTCGCAGAATTTCCAGAGCCAGCCGACTTTCTCAACCCGTTAAAAGCCAGACGTAAAAAGTCCTGGGCAAATTTGGCAGATATGGAGGTGGTTTTGGAGATACTTGGAACAGATGGGAGCGAAATTTGAGCGGAAAATAGGACGATCGGTAATACAATTAACCTAAAACCCTTGTTCCACAAAAGACATATAAAATGAGCACGGAGGGATTTGAACCCCCGACCCTCAGGACCGGAACCTGATGCTCTATCCACTGAGCTACGTGCCCTCGACTGTTTACAGTATAACACGTCTTGCGGAAAATGGCGAGTCCTGACGCAAATTTCCTTGCCGGCTTCCAAACCGCTTGACCCATGCGGGTTAAACTCGCCCGCGCGATGATCAAATATCAGGCTGTTCTCGAAGCCAGAGACTGCAACTTTTACTTAAATGGTAACAATAATACGACAAGGGGTAAAATAATAGACTTTAATCGAGCAAACATTAGGTTCACATTCGATCGAGGTCGAGCATCTACCACAGCTAAAATAGCCCGCATCAATTCCCCCTAGCTAATCGGCAGTAAATAAATGGTGCTGCTGTTAAGACCGGTTGTGCAAAGACGGTTGTAGACTAAGTTCACCAAACCCCTCAATCTTATGGTTTCTAAAATTTTAGACAAATTACCGCTGCGAACTGTTCTCATAGTTCCATTTGTATTGCAAATCGTGGGAGCCGTGGGACTCGTAGGATATCTGTCTTTTAGAAACGGACAAAAAGCAGTTAATAACCTTGCCAGTCAGTTAATGGGCGAGGTGAGTTTGCGTGTCGAGCAAAACCTGCAAGTTTACCTGACAACTCCCCATCAAATCAATCAAACCAAGCTGGATGCTGTCAAGCTCGGCTTGTTAAAGATGGAAAATTTATCAGCTTGGGAGAAATATCTTTTGAGGCAAGTACAATTATATCCATATATCAATTTTACCTCGGTGGGCAACGAAAAGGGAGATTATAGATCCGGTGAACAAATGTCTAACGGCTCCCGGATGATGAATGTGATAGAAACATCTACTGGGTTAAATTTTTATTCTTACAATACAAGCGAGCGAGGCGATCGCACTACTGTTGACACCGTTGTCAAAAACTTTGATAACCGACAGCATCCTGCGTACAAAAGTGCAGTCAAAGCAGGTCAGCCAACTTGGAGTTCGGTTTTTGTTTCCTTACTAGAACCGACATTAATTATCAGCGCTCTCCAACCGGTATACAGCGAAAAAAATCAGCTAGAAGGAGTATTATGTGCTGCTTTGCGTCTCGACCATCTTGGGAGATTTCTCAACAGTCTTAAAGTTGGCAAATCCGGTCAAACATTTATTATCGATCGCCAGGGTACTTTATTAGCAACTTCCACCGCCGAAACACCCTTTCGCACCAAAGGTAATAAAAAACAATTGTTTAAAGTTACAGAAAGCAGCAACCCTTTTACTCAAGCGACAGCTAAATATTTGACTGCAAAATTTAAAAAATTAGACCAAATTAAAAAATCCGAGTTATTGAGCTTTGAAATAGATGACAAGCGACAATTTTTAAAAGTCTTGCCGTTCCAAGACGGCAAAGGTTTAGATTGGCTGATTGTCGTAGTTGTTCCCGAAGCAGATTTCACCAAGGAAATCGATGCCAATACCCGCACAGCGGTTTTGCTTTGTTTCGCAGCTTTAGGAGTAGCTGTGGCGATTGGCATTCTGACTTCTCAGTGGGTAACAAATCCTATTTTGAGCTTAAATACAGCAGCCAAAAATATTGCGAAAGGTGAATGGGATAAAACAGTAGAAAGCGAACGCTCCGACGAATTGGGGGAATTAGCCAAGTCATTTAACAGCATGGCTCAACAACTGCAACAATCTTTTGAAACTTTAGAACAGCGAGTGCAAGAGCGGACGGCAGAATTGGCTGTAGCTAAAGACAAAGCGGAAGTAGCGAACCAAGCTAAAAGTACCTTTCTTGCTAATATGAGTCACGAATTGCGATCGCCTCTCAATGCAATTCTCGGCTTTTCCCAACTGATGACTCGCAGTCAAACTCTGTCCCCAGAAAATCAAGAAAATATTAGCATAATTAGGAGCAGCGGAGAACACCTCCTTACACTGATTAATAACGTGCTGGATTTATCTAAAATTGAATCGGGGCGCACCACCCTCAATCCTCATAAAATAGACCTCTATCGCCTGCTCAATGAGTTGGAAGATATGTTTCAACTCAAAGCAGATGACAAGCACTTGCAGTTGGTTTTTGACCGCAGTCCCGATGTGCCACAATACATAGAAACTGACGAGTTAAAGTTGCGGCAAATCTTAATTAATCTGCTCAATAACTCTCTTAAATTTACCGATGACGGCGGTGTAGCGGTCAGAGTTAGCAAGCAATCATTAGGTATAAATCAGCAGGCACAAGGGGGAAATTTTGATCAGTCGGAAGTATCACAAAATACAGAAACTCCAGAAAGTAATGGTCTTAAAATATCTCAATTCAGTCAGTCAAACAACCAGATCATTGCAACCCAAAATGACGATGCAGCTTCTACCTCTTCATTCTTCCTTCATTTTGAAGTCGAGGATACAGGTCCCGGTATTGCTACCAATGAATTAGACGATCTTTTTGAACCTTTCGTGCAAACCAAGACAGGCAAAGATTCGCAAGAAGGTACCGGCTTGGGATTGCCAATCAGTCGCAAATTTGTGGAATTAATGGGCGGCGAAATGAGCGTCTGTTCTGCTGTTGGTAAGGGAACTAATTTTAAGTTTGATATTCAAGTTATTGCGGTCGATGCGGCTGATATTGAAAGCCAAAAACCGAGCCGGAATGTTATAGCCCTGGTTCCAAACCAACACACCTATCGAATTTTGATAGTAGACGATAAACAGCTCAACCGCCAACTGTTAATTAAAATCCTCTCTCCTCTGGGTTTTGAACTTAAAGAAGCTACTAACGGTCAAGAAGCTATTGAGATTTGGGATAGTTGGGAACCGCATCTAATTTGGATGGACATGAGAATGCCTGTGATGGACGGCTACGAAGCTACGCAATACATTAAAGGTACTATTAAAGGTCAAGCTACTGCGATTATTGCGCTGACAGCGAGCGTTTTGGAGGAAGAACGGGCAGTTATTTTATCGGCGGGCTGCGATGCTTTTATGAGGAAGCCTTTCCGGGAAGCCGATATTTTTGATACTATGCACAAACATATCGGAGTGCGCTATATTTATGAAGAGCCTAGTCAAACTAATTTATCGGCAATCAAAGAGGGCGATCGCGCTATGAGTGCGGCTGATTTCGTAAAATTGCCTGATTCACTGGTAGCTGATTTAAAGCTAGCAATACAGAATGCAGATATGGATTTAATTGATACTTTGATAGAGCAAATTCGATTAAAGGATGCAGTAACCGCAGCTGCGATCGCAACTTGTATAGAAAATTTTGAGTACGACAAAGTTTTAAAGTTAATATCTCAAGCAATATCACATGAATAACGACATTATTAGCACCGCTCGCGGTAATATTTTAGTAGTTGACGACACCCCAGCTAATTTGCGGCTGCTAGCGGGAATTTTGAATAGCAAGGGCTATAAAGTGCGTCCGGTACCTAGCGGGGAGTTAGCGCTTTCGGCGGCAAAAGGTATGCCTCCCGATTTGATTTTGCTGGATATTATGATGCCCGAAATGAATGGATATGAAGTTTGTGAAAAGATCAAAGCTGATGAACGAACTTGCGACATCCCGGTAATTTTTATTAGCGCAATTAATGACGTACTTGATAAGGTCAAAGCCTTTGCTGTGGGCGGGGTAGATTATATTACCAAGCCATTTCAGGTGGAAGAGGTTCTAGTGAGAGTAGAAACCCATTTAGCAATATGCCAGTTGCGAAAAAAACTCCAACAGAAAAACAATGAACTTACAGTTACTTTAGACCAATTGCAAGCTACTCAGAATCAATTAGTACAATCGGAAAAAATGGCGGCATTAGGGCAACTGATTGCGGGCATTGCTCACGAAATCAATACGCCGTTGGGAGCGATTCGATCGTCTATTGGAAATATTACCAGCTTTTTGGATAACAATCTCGAAAGTTTGCCAGTTTTTTTTAAAGAACTGTCAGCAGAACGCCAGCAAGATTTCTTGCGTTTGATGTACAGTTCTAGTCAACAAAATTACTCTTTATCTACTCGCGAAAAACGGGTATTGAAAAAAGGCGTGAAGCAGCAACTAGAGTCGGAAGGCATTGACAACTCTGACAGCCTTGCTAGTATTTTAGTCAATATCGGATTGCAAGGAAATCTGCAAGAATTCTTGTCGTTGCTCAAAGATCCTGACAGCGAAAATATTATAAAAACCGCCTACGACTTTGCTAGCATTCACAGAAGCGCCCGAACCATTGCTACCGCTACTGATCGCGCTGCAAAAGTCGTCTTTGCTCTGAAAAATTATGCGCGTTACGATGTAAATGGGGAAAAAATACAAGTGAATATTACGGATGGAATTGAAACTGTATTAACTCTTTATCAAAACCAAATCAAGCAGGGTGTGGAAGTTGTCAGAAACTATCAAGATCAATTGCCTGTGGTACTGTGTTATCCCGACGAACTCAATCAAGTTTGGACAAATTTAATTCACAATGCCTTACAAGCGATGGATAATCAAGGAACTTTAACAATTGACGCGGTACAACAAGATACCAGCGTCTTGGTAAAAATTATTGACAGCGGTAAGGGCATTCAACCAGAGATTATTCAGAAAATTTTTGAGCCTTTTTTTACTACCAAACCTGCGGGCGAAGGCAGCGGGTTGGGGCTGGATATTGTCAAAAAAATAATTGAAAAACATCAGGGTAAAATTGATGTGGAGTCGATGCCCGGTAAAACAGAATTTACCGTGTCTTTGCCGATTAATTTAACTGAGTAGGTAAAGCGTCGGAGACTGAAGTCTGGGGCGAAAATTTGCAGTCTACTCGCGCAGAATGTAGAATTTGGAAAACGGTGTACTGCCCATGAGGGTTCACCATGCCACACTAAAGAAGGAAACTAGCGATGTCTAAATCAGCAATTTTGTGTGTGGACGATGAAGTAGGAGTGTTGGAAAGTCTGGAAATAGAACTGCAACAGGCCTTTAACGGTAAATATCTTTGCGAATTTGCTGAAAGTGCGGCCGAAGCCCTGGAAATTATTGAAGAGCTATGTGAAGCTGAGGTTAACATTTTAGTAATTGTCTCTGATTGGTTGATGCCCGGAATGAAAGGAGATGAGTTGCTGATTAAAATTCATCAAAAATATCCGCAAATTGTGACAGTGATGCTGACAGGACAAGCAGATACAGAAGCAATCGAACGCACAAAAACTCAAGCAAATCTTCATGCTTTCATAGAAAAGCCTTGGCGAAATCAAGAATTAATTGAAGCGATTAAGTCTGGTCTAGCAAATTTATGAAAAAACCAGTCATTATTTGTGTCGATGATGAGCAGACTATACTCGATAGTCTGGAAATAGACCTCCTAAAAGCCTTTGAAGATAAATATTTAATTGAAACGGCCCAAAGTGGCGAAGAAGCTTTAGAGTTGCTGTCAGAACTTTTAGCAGAACAGTATGAAGTTCCTGTGGTTATTTCGGATCATATCATGCCTAGTATGAAAGGAGACGAACTATTAAGGAGCGTTCATGCTATCTCGCCGAACTGTCTCAAGATTATGCTGACGGGGCAGGCTGATTTGGATGCGGTCGCCAATGCTATTAACTATGCTAAATTGTACCGATATATACCTAAACCTTGGCAATGTGATGACTTAAAATTAACTGTCACTGAGGCAATATATAGATATTTTCAAGATAAACAATTAGCTGAGAAACAAAGAGAACTTCACGAAATGAATCAGGAGTTGGTAAAGTTAAACCGCAAGCAGGCGATGCTGATTGCCAAACTCCATGAAAACGAAAGTCGATTGACGCAATATTTAGAAGCTATGCCATTGGGCGTCTGTGTACTTGATGCAAACGGGCAATCTTTCTACGCTAACCAGAAAGCGCGGGATGTATTTGGCAACGGCACTGTGCCGCATATTAATTCAGAGCAAAAAGCAGCAATTTATCAATTCTATAAAATCGGCACTAATCAGAGATGCCCCGTGGAAGAATTGCCAATTATGCGGGCGCTGCGGGGCGAAAATGTCCGGACTGAGGGTGTAGAAATTCGTACAGCTAATAAGATTATTCCTGTCGAGAGTTGGGCAACTCCAATTTATGATTCTACAGGCGACATTTCCTATGCGATTATTGCTTTTAGTGACATAACTGAACGCAAGGAAGCTGAAGCGGCGCTAATTCAAGCTGAAGAGAAGTATCGCGGGATATTTGAAAATGCTCTAGAAGGTATTTTTCAGACGACGCCGGACGGACATTTTATCAGTGCAAATCCTGCTCTGGCGGAAATTTACGGCTACGATTCTGCGTCAGAATTGATAGAAAGTATTAATGATATTCAGCAGCAATTGTACGTGGAACCGAACCGCCGTCAAGAGTTTCTGACGCTGATGAAACAGCACGGTACTCTGTGTGAGTTTGAGTCTCAGGTTTACTGTCGAGATGGCAGCATTATCTGGATTTCTGAGTATGCGCGCACAGTTTATGATGCTAACGGTGAAGTGCTTTACTATCAGGGTTTTGCTAAGGATATTAGTTTGCAAAGACAGGTGGAAGTGGAACGAATCAGGTTTACTAATGATTTAGAAAAAGCTTTGGCAGCAGAAGAAAAGTTAAATGAGGCACTGTCAGAGAACGAAAGCCGATTGACTCAATTCCTGGAAGCGATGCCAGTGGGAATATTTGTTGTGGATGGTAAGGGTAAACCTTTTTACATGAATTCTTGGGGCGAAAGGATACTCGCCCAAGGTTTAATTTTTGATGGGGGTACTGAGCAATTTCCTGAAGCTTATCATTTTTACGACGCTGGAACTAATCAATTGTATCCGAGGGATAGCCAACCGATTGTTCGGGCGTTGCGGGGAGAATTTGTGCGTATGGACGATCTAGAAATTCATGGATCTGATCGGATTGTGCCGATCGAGGTTTGGGCGACTCCAATCTACGACGAACGGAAAAACATAGTTTACGCGATCGCCGCTTTTCAAGACATCACGGAACGTCTAGAGGTAGAAACCGAGCGCCGCCAATTCACAGACGAGTTACAAAAAGCTTTAGCAGCGGAAGAAAAATTAACAGATGCTTACGGGCGGTTTGTGCCGCACCAATTTCTCCACTTTCTGGGATATGAAAGTATTCTGGAAGTCAAATTAGGCGATCAGGTACAGAAAGAAATGTCGGTGCTGTTTTCAGATATCCGCGATTTCACTTCTCTTTCGGAAAGGATGAATCCCGCAGAGAATTTTCAATTTATTAATGGTTATTTGTCGCGGATGGAACCGGCAATTACTGACAATTTTGGTTTTATTGATAAATACATTGGCGATGCGATTATGGCGCTGTTTGATGGCAGTGCGGACGATGCGGTGAAAGCTGGAATTGCAATGCTAGAAGAGCTTAACGAGTATAATATTAGTCGTAATCAGGTTGATTGCCCGCCGCTGCAAATTGGCATTGGCATCAATACGGGTTCTTTGATGTTAGGCACGGTGGGCGGCCAAAGTCGGATGGACAGCACGGTGATTAGCGATGCGGTCAACTTAGCCTCCCGCGTGGAAACTTTGACGAAAGAGTATGAAGTTTCGATGTTAATTACTCACAATACTTTTATACAGTTAAACGATTTTTATGATTTGAGGTTGATCGATCGCGTAACAGTTAAAGGCAAATCGCGAATGGTAACACTTTATGAAGTATTTGCGGCCGATCCGCCAGAGTTACGACAGAAAAAGTTAGAGACAAAGACAATCTTTGAGCAAGCTTTGGTACTCTACAATAGTGACAAGTGTGGCGAAGCTATAAGATTGTTTTCGGCCTGCTTGGAAATCAACCCTAATGATAAGGTAGCTCAAATTTATATGCAGCGGTGTCTGAAAGGCGCGATCGCTCCTGCATAATACGATTTGAGAGTTTATAGCCTTTCTCAGAAAGATGAGGTACTCATGGGCATAGGGCATAGGGCATAGGGCATAGGGCATAGGGCATACCTCACCACGCTTGAGAACCGCTATAGATTTGAGAATTGGGAATGACTTATGCCATAAGGGCTGAGATTTTGCCGACAGTTGTATTCTTTTTGGAAACGGGAACAATCATTGTTTAGACAGGCAAGGAAACGCAAACTATGGTTTCTTTCTGCGGGAAACTTTCTATTTTAAATTCTCCTCCGTGCAATTCTACAAGGCGTTGAACAATAGCCAGGCCCAATCCCAAACCGGCTTGTTGGTAAAGTTTGCGATCGAACTGCCTGTAAGCTTCTAGCTGTGCAATCTGATCGGCTGTCATGCCACGACCTTGGTCTTTTACAGACAGAATAAAAGTCTGATTTTCGACGGAAGTGCTTAATAAAACAGGCGTTCCTTCTAAAGAAAATTTGAAGGCATTGTCCAATAGTTCTTCAACAATTTTTGCGAGTCGGACAGAATCCATAGCTACCGAGGCATCTTGCAAGTTTAATTGTAAATCGTCGGTTCTATTCGCGTGTTTTGCTTGCTGCCGCGCTTTTTGACTCAGCAAAGATTTTACACAGCTAAATTCGCTGTTTCGCATCTCCTTTAGCAGTTCGGCATTTGTGGCCGCTATCTCCAGTTCTGCATACAGTAAAAAGTTCTGAATCAGCCGATACAAGCGATGACCGGAAGTTTGAATTTGACCGATCATCTCTAAGATATCTGATTCCTCTAAGACCTTATATTCTGACAAAATTAGCTCAGAAAAACCCAGAATTGCATTCAAAGGAGTCCGCAATTCGTGGGGTAGCGACATACTAATATTGGTGCGTAATTCGTCTAGCGTCTTTTGAGATTGTCGGCTAATTGTTTTTTGTTTTTCAAGTCTAATAGCAATGGCTTTTAGCAGTTCTTGCGGCGTACAGGGCTTAGTAATATAATCGTCAGCTCCCAGTTCCATGCCCGTGCGAACGTCAATTTTATCGGCTTTGGCTGTGAGGAAAATAAACGGAATTGTGGCAGTCAAGGGTTCGGATCGCAAAGCTTTGATGACGCCGTGACCGTCTACTTCCGGCATCATCATGTCGCACAAAATTAAATCCGGGATTTTTTCGATCGCCAATTTGATGCCGACTTTGCCGTTACTCGCTCCTATTCCTTCAAAATTCTCGGCTTCCAGCAACTCTAAAATATTCTCTCTAATCGCTTCTTCGTCTTCTATTACCAAAATCTTAGCCACGGTGATAGCTCCTTTTAGTTAGTAGTTTTTTGGACAAATTCTGGGTTTAGATACTTGATAAGTTTGTTGGTTAGGGGCTTGATTAATCGTTAAATCGCAGATATATATAGTTAATAATTCAGTGGTTATTGACGGGGAGTGCATATTAAAGGCAAGGTAATAGTGAAAGTTGTGCCTTTTCCTTCTTGACTTTCGATCGCAAGTTCGCCACCGTGAAGTTCCACAGCCCTCTTCACAATTGCTAAACCGAGACCTGTTCCCGAAATAGTGCCGACATTTGGAGATCGGTAAAAAGTTTCTAAGATCCGCTCTCTATCGGCTTGGGGAATGCCGATGCCCTGGTCTTGAACTTGGAACACAGCTTCGTTGTTTTGACAGTTGAGGTGCAAGGAAACTGTACTGCCGACGGGGGAATATTTGATGGCATTTGAGAGGACATTTCCCAAGATTTGCTGCAGCAGTTTTTCATCCATTTGAGCCTCGCAGTTGCCGCCTTCATATTGAAAGGCGATCGGGTGTTGGTTGCTGTCGTTGAGCTGCTGCTCTTCTACCAGTTGACGGCAAAATTTTTCTAGGTTTAAGGAAACCGGTTGAAACTGCAAGGTATTGGCTTCAATTTTGCCAATTACGAGGATATCTTCTAATAACTCTGTCATGCGTTTAATTGCTAATTGAATCCGCACAAAATGAGTAGATTTTTTATCTTGGGGCCACTGAGAACTGTAATCTTGCAGCAATCCAGCGGAAAATTGGATAGTTGTCAAAGGTGTGCGGAACTCGTGGGAAACCATTGTGACAAATTTAGCTCGCAGTTCTGAAAGTTCCTTTTCTCGTGCGAGGGCTTTGAGAATTTCCGCTTCTGCTCGTTTGCGATCGCTAATGTCACGGGCTTCCGCAATCAGCAGCAAAACTTGTCCTGTTTCATTTTTAACAGGTTTCAGTGAGAAATCAACTGTCATAATTTGGCCGCTTTTGCCTAACAAGTCGATTTCGCTGCGGAAAAACTCGCCGCGACTGGCTTTGCCGATCGCGCATTGCAATTGTTCGGAAACCTGTGGCGACTGGGCCCAAATCGCCATTTCCCAAATCGGGCGGCCCACAATACCCTCCGATCGCAATCCGGCAAAATCGAGGGCTGTCTCGTTGACTTCCAGCACAATTCCTTCGGGAGTCAGCAGCTTGGTTAGCTGAAACGACGAGTCAAAAATCGCCCGAAAGCGGCGCTCGCTTTCCCGCAGCATTTTAAATGTTTGAGATCGTTCGATCGCGTAGCGGATCGTCCGCACTAATAATTGAGTAGTAATTTGACCTTTAACAATATAGTCTTGAGCTCCCAAGCGAACTGATTCTAGGGCGATCGCCTCATCGTCCAAGCCTGTCATTACCACCATTGGCACATCAGGAGCAACTTCTCGCAGGCGAGTTAGCGTTTCCAAACCACGGCTGTCGGGCAAAGAAAGGTCGAGCAAAACTACATCAAAGGGTTGTTTACACAGTTGTGCGATCGCCTCATGCAGGAACTCAACAGACACCAGTTCCCACTCGACGCCCACAGATACTTCTAACAGTTCTGCAAGCAAATCAGCATCAGCAGGATTGTCTTCTACTAACAGAATCTTAATCCACATAGCTTAGACGTTTTTGACTGTAAACTTTTTACTCTACCAATCTTAGGTTAAACTTTTTTGCTTTCCCTTGCCATTTTCAACTTTAAAATTCTTATTGGGGAACTGTCACCACCACCAGCCACCAATCCTCAATCCATCTCACCAGCTTAGCGACTTGACTAAAATCGTTAGGCTTAGTGATGTAGCACCGGGCTGACAGGGGATAAAACTTGAGCATCTCTTCATCGGCTGCTGAGGTTGTCATAATTACCACCGGAATCATTTTTAACTTGAGTGCTGATGGAATTTATATCAATATTTACCCACCGTGTTTGTTAGACACAATCAAGTCCATCAAAATCAAATCGGAACATAAATGCGAACATATCAGCCTTCTTTGTTCAATAAATTTATTGTTAATACCATATCTTCTACTCTTAGGCAAATTGTTAAAATTTTGCTGTTGCCAGCTTTTCTAAACCCCATTCAGCATCGCTGAGCAAATCATCGAATAGCCGAATTTCCATAGGTTAAAAATTTTTAGAGCGCTCATAAGCAAAGCATCTGTTCGTTTAATTTAGAGGAAGTTTGACGACTGCCAGCCAGAATTCCTCAATCAACCTGACTACTTTAGTAAATTCCACGAAGTCTACCGGTTTTGTTATATAACAGTTGGCGTGGAGAGAGTATGACTTAAAAATATCTTCCGGCGCTGCTGAAGTGCTGAGAATTACTACAGGAATTAATTTTAAGTTTGGGTCTGTTTTAATTTCTTCTAGCACTTCAATTCCGCTTTTTTTCGGCAGATGCAAATCGAGCAAAATCAAATCAGGACGAGGTACCCTGAGATAGGGTTCTTTTCGGCGCAAAAACTTGATTGCTTCGACTCCATCCTCCACAAAATGCAAGTTATTCAATATTTTACCCTGACTGAGGACTTCTCTTGCCAAATCCGCATCGCTGGGAGAATCCTCAATCAGCAGAATCTCTATAGGTCTAACAGTGCTTCGATCGCTCATAACTGGCGTATCCTTTAAAGTATAAAAACAAAATTGAATTTGAGGCTTCAGGTACTAATTATAGGAATAGTGAAGTAAAAAGTAGCTCCTTTTCCCTCTTGAGATTCCACCCAGATGCGACCGCCGTGGCGTTCAACAATGCGCTTGCACATCGCCAAACCTATACCAGTACCGGAATATTGGCGGCGGGAGTGCAGGCGCGCAAAAATGATAAAAATGCGCTCGGCATACTGGGGATCAATGCCAATGCCGTTATCGCGGACACTGAACACCCATTCGCTCTCTTGCCTACGGGCAGCGATATGAATCAACGGGATATCTTGGCGACAAAATTTGATGCTGTTGGCGAGTAAATTTTGGAATAATTGCACCAGTTGAAATTCATCCGCCATTACAGTTGGCATCGCGTCGCAGGTGATTACAGCTTTTGTTTCGGCGATCGCAATTTGCAAATTGCACATAGTTTGCTTAACCACAGCGTTGCAGTCCGCCTGCTCAAACTCCTGACCCCTCGTTCCCAGGCGCGAATACGCCAACAAATCGTTAATTAACTGCTGCATTCTGGTGGCGCCATCGACAATATAATTAATATACTTATCTGCGCGATCGTCCAAATTTCCTTGATAGCGTTGGGCAAGCAATTGAGTGTAACTGGTAACGGCTCGGAGCGGTTCTTGCAAATCGTGGGAAGCCACATAAGCAAATTGTTCTAATTCCTCGTTGGAACGCTTCAAATCTTCTGTCAGTTGCAGCATTTGCTGCTCTGCTTCTTTGCGGCTTGTAATGTTGTAAACCAAGGCGCAACAAGACAGCAGATTACCCTCGGAGTCCATGACTGGACTGGTAGACATATCAGTCCAAATATCTTTACCGTCCTTGCTTTTGAATTTAAATTCGTGTTGTTCACCAATACCTTGCTTGCGCCGCTCGACATTTTCAATAGCTTGTGGTTTTTCCCGTTCGTCCATAAAATCAAAAAGCGACCGCCCGAACATTTCTAATTCACTATAACCTAGCATTCGCGCCATTGCGTGGTTTACGTAAGTCGTGAGGCCATTTCTGTCAATTACCCAAATACCTTCTTCTGCTAATTCAACTATTTGCCTGTACTTGAATTCGCTTTCCAGCAAAGCAGTTTCAGTTAGTTTCCGCTCAGTGATATCTTTCATAAAACAGTGGTGACCGTTAAATATCCCTTGTGCGTCGCAAGATTTTACCATCGTTAATTGCTTATAAAAAAATGAGCGATTTTTTCGGACTCCTCTAGCTTCAACTTCTACTTTGCCAGAAATTAGCATTTCCTGATAAGCTGAGAGCATCATCTCAACATCGCCCGGATGTACGGTGCTCTGCCATTTCATGCCAAGCATTTGGTCCGGTTCGTAACCGCATTTATGAGCGTAAGCTCGGTTAACCTTCACGTACCGCCCCTCAATATCCAGCCGCGAAATGCCTTCCACCGCATTTTGCATTGCACTGGTTAGGTCACGCAGCTCTTTTTCAGCTTGTTTGCGATCGCTAATATCCTGACCAATACCCAAAAAACCGTTAATATTTCCGCTACTATCAAATAAGGCAGTCACCGACAGCAGTACCGGAAACCGCGAACCATCTTTGCGAATATAAGTCCATTCATTTTCGTCCGCGATTTCCCGGCACGGCAAGGTAAATAATACTTGAATTCCCGGCTCTATTTTCACTCCCAATTCTTGAGAAAGAACTTCAGCTCTTTGAGCGACCTCCAGAGGCTCGTGAATTATTGCTATGGTGACTTTCCCCACTACTTCTTCTAGCGAATAACCTAAAAGTTGCTCTGCTGCCCGATTAAATGTTTTAATTGTACCGTCGGAATCGGTAGAAATAATTGTGTAGTTAGCGCTATTAAGAATAGCATTTTGCAGTTGCGTCAATTCCAACAAAGTGAGCGCAATTTTTTCGCGGTAAGCTATTTCTTTTTGCAATTGGTGGTTAGAAATTTCAATTTGAGCAGTGCGCTCAGCAACTCGATGCTCCAGAGTTTCATTGAGCAGTCGATTTTCCTCTTCTATCTGCTTGCGTTCTGTAATATCAGTAATAGTACAGACATAACTTTTAACCGCCCCATTTTCTCCGATTTGACCGACAGATTGACCGAATACCCAACTGATTTGAGTGTGATTAATGCCTTGAAAGCGGTACTCAGATTTAAACGGCAATTTCTCCTGCGCGGCGCTATACCATTCAGAAAAAACCCGATCGCGATCGTCTGGATGAATGCCTTGCAGCCACCCTTTGCCCAAAGCTTCATCACAAGTTATTCCCGAAATTTGACACCAGCGCTCGTTGACATACAAGCAGTCTCCTCCAGCATCTGCATAAAAGATTCCTACCGGCGAAGCTTCAGTTAAAGTTTGATAGCGAGCTTCCGTTTCTCGGCGTTCAATTATTTCTTTTTGCAGTATTAGATCGATCATCCCTAATTGAGTTGGACTCAGCAGAGTTAATGCTTGGGGAACGAAAGGAATTAATGCAAAAGCGGTGTAACCAGAAATCGCGGCGGTAATAATTTTTAGAATGCCAGAAACCCAATAAACAGGATGCCAAAGCGTCCAAACTTCCATTATATGAGTAGTGCCGCAGGAGATAATAAAGGCTGCAAGCAGCCAAAAGATGTTGCGGAAGGGTAAGTCTTTTCGCTGACCTATAAAATAAATTAGGGATAGCGGTATTGAATAGTATGCCAGGGCAATGATAGAGTCTGAAACTATGTGGAGCGCGACTAGCTCTCGCTGCCAAAGGTAACAGTAGCCTTGAGGAATATAATTGCCGGTGAATAACAACTGATTTAAAAAATTCCAAATCATAAACGGAATGGCAAATAGGGAAGGAGTAATTTAACGCAATAACTTATAACTTATCTTAACTCTCTGAAATATACAGTTCTGGAGGCACGGGGGGCTAAAAACCCGGTTTCTTCATAAAAATCTCGTTGCCAAACCGAATATTGTGGTAGAAACTGGTTTTTCTTCCGTAAGTCTTAATATAGCAATTCTCAATGATTCGCGAGCTGTAGCGAGCTCTAGGTTGGGTATAACTCATATGTTGCACCATTCTCAATAATCCTTTTAGGAACAGGCTTTTCGGCCCGTTCCACAAGAAAATTCATCTCTTGTGGAACAGGCCGAAAAGCCTGTTGCTGACAATGGTGCAAGATGTGAGCTATGACGAAGTGAAACCCTATATGCCGATTTGAGATTTTAGGATTTTAGGTTTTCCTTCCTTCTTCCTTATCTTCTAAATAACTAAAGTCTTTTTCCATCCATCGGTTACATCTGTTACATCGGCAGAAAGCGAATCCGTTGCCGAACTTCCTTCTGCTATAAAAAATGGGGCGAGCCCGAAGCCCGCCCCACCAAAAATTATGCTGCTGCTATTAACCCAACAGCGCCTGAGCCTTAGCTACCACATTATCAACGGTGTAGCCAAACTTTTCTAAAGCAACGGGGCCCGGTGCAGAAGCGCCGAATCTGTCAATACTGAGGCTATCGCCTTCAGAACCCAAATAACGTCCCCAGCCGAAGCTAGAACCTGCTTCAACGGCCAACCGCTTAGTAACAGCTTTCGGCAGTACAGATTCACGGTAAGCGGCATCTTGTAAGTCAAACAATTCCCAGCAAGGCATCGAAACTACGCGCACTTTATTACCTGCGGCGCGCAATTTTTCAGCGGCATCAACGCAGAGGTAGGTTTCGCCACCGGTGCCGATTAAAATGATGTCGGGAGTGCCGCCGTCGTCGGACAAAATGTAAGCGCCTTTGGCTGTTCCTTCGATCGAACTTCCAGCCAAGTTAGGCAAGTTTTGGCGCGACAAAGCCATTAAAGTTGGGCGAGTGCGGCTTTCAACTGCCACTTTGTAAGCGCCGGATGTTTCGTTACCATCCGCAGGGCGTATTACCAACAAATCGGGAATTACGCGCAGAGAAGCGATGGTTTCCACCGGTTGGTGAGTCGGGCCATCTTCGCCCAAGGCTACGGAGTCGTGAGTCATTACATAAATAACTCCAGCTTCCGAGAGTGCAGAGAGGCGAATTGCTCCCCGCATATAGTCAGCAAATACCAAGAAAGTGGCGCAGTAAGGAATTAAACCGCCGTGCAACAGCATACCGTTGGCGATCGCACCCATGCCGTGTTCCCGCACACCAAAGCGCAGGTTACGTCCTTCGTACTGACCTTTTTGGAAGTCTTTTTCACCCTTGAGCAAAGTCATGTTAGAAGATGCCAAGTCAGCGGAACCGCCGATCAATTCAGGTAACACACTTGCCAAAGCATTCAAACATTTTCCAGAATGATTCCGAGTCGAATCGGCCTTATCTTCGGGCTTGTATGTCGGCAAAACTTTATCCCAACCTTCAGGAAGTTTGCCGGCCACTGTGCGCTCATATTCTGCTGCTTCTGCAGGATATGCTGCTTTATAAGCATCAAAAGCTTTGTGCCATTCTTGCTCAGATTGAGCGCCACGTTCGACTGCTTTGCGGAAGTGTGACAAAGCATCATCAGGAATCTCAAACGGTGCGTGTTCCCACTTCAAGAAATCGCGAGTTGCTTGCACTTCATCGCTACCCAAAGCAGCACCGTGAGCACTGTAAGAATTGCGCTTGTTTGGAGAACCGTAACCAATGATGGTACGGACTTTAATCATGGACGGTTTGTCCGTGACTTTTTTGGCTTCTTCAATAGCTTTGTGAACTGCTTCTAGGTTAGTATCTTCGTCTAGAGCGGTATTGTCTACTGTAATAACGTGCCAATTGTAAGCTTCAAAACGCTTGCCGACATCTTCAGTAAAGGCCAAGCTTGTGTCGCCTTCAATAGAAATGTGATTGTCATCGTACAAGGCAATTAATTTGCCGAGTCCGAGGTGTCCGGCCAAAGAACAAGCTTCGCCAGAAACGCCTTCCATGTGGCAGCCGTCACCCATGATGACATAGGTGTAGTGGTCAACAATTTTATGGTCGGGCTTGTTAAACTTAGCAGCGAGGTGAGCTTCTGCCATTGCCAAACCGACGGCATTAGCAATTCCTTGTCCGAGGGGGCCGGTGGTAACTTCTACGCCTTCGGTGACAAAGTTTTCGGGGTGTCCAGGGGTTTTGGATTCCCACTGACGAAATTGCTTGATGTCGTCGAGGGTGACGCTATCGTAGCCGGTCAAGTACATGAGGGCGTACTGTAGCATACAGCCGTGGCCGGCGGAGAGGACGAAGCGATCGCGATTAAACCACTTGGGGTTTTTGGGGTTGAACCGCATGAACCGATCCCACAGCACAAAGGCCATAGGGGCAGCGCCCATCGGCAGTCCCGGGTGTCCTGATTTTGCTTTTTCTACCGCATCGATGGCCAAAAAGCGGATAGAGTTGATGCAGAGTTCTTCGAGTGATTGGGTTGCAACAGCCATAATTCTGGTTTTTATACGTTAAGAGAGAGTGTGTGTGGTCGATTCTGACAGAGGTGCGATGAGCCGAGTTCGATCGCTCGCGTTTCTGCTGTTCAGTTTCTGTGGAACTGCCGTGAGGCTGCACTACATATCATCTCACCTGTTGCGATCGACAGACAACTTAATTTTTTAATGTTTCGGTCGCTTTGTGCAGTTGATTGTAAATTTTTATCGGAGATATTTCTGGGGCGAGTGCGGCTCTGTGCGATTGGGCTACGAGAGGATGTAACTTATTTATTTGGCAAATTGCCTCTCAAAGCCGCCCAGTTATGATAGAGTTTGGTGTTTCTGACATCTTGCAGCTTTGTCACGAACAGGCAAGATGCCTGTTCCACAAAGAGTGAATTTTCTTGTAGGGGGTTGCTTTGAGCAACGCCCGATCGCACGATCGCCAGAATAGTGCAAGATGTCAGATATTTGTAATTTTAATCAGGCAATAACTAATGACTCTCAGTGAAGCCGAAGTCCGCAGTCAAAAAGTAGACGAACTGCGATCGCAAGGCATAGAACCGTATCCCAGTGAATCCTACGCGCGATCGCACACAGCCAAGCAAGTTCGCGAAATATTTAGTCAGCCGGGAAAAGCACTCGAAAACGGACAAAGTGACCCCGAAGAAATTTCCCTGCGATTAGCCGGCCGCATCACTTCCAAGCGAGACAGCGGCAAAATTGGTTTCATCGATTTAAAAGACGCCACAGACAAAATTCAACTCAAAATCGAGAAAGCAATCGTCACCGGCGAAGTCGGTTTGAGCTTTGAACAAATTAAAAAATTGCTCGATGTCGGCGATTTTGTCGGCGTCGAAGGTATCGGCTGCCGCACCCCCAGGGGAGAACTTTCTATTTTAGTGAGGGAATTAAAGCTTTTATCAAAAGCTACCATTCAATTTCCCGATTCTTATTACGGAATTAACGACCCCGAAGTTTGCCGCCGTCACCGCGAAATGGATTTGGCAAGCAACCAAGATGCGCTCAACCGTTTTATGCTGCGAAGCCGCATCGTTCAAAGCATCCGTTCCTATCTCTGGCAAGCCAATTTCTACGAAATAGAAACGCCGACACTGCAAGCTATTTACGGCGGTGCTGCTGCTAAGCCATTCATCACTCACCACAATGCTTTAGAGGTAGATTTGTATTTGCGAGTGGCTCCAGAATTATTCTTAAAAAGAGCAATTTGCGGCGGTTTCGAGCGAGTATTTGAACTAGGGAAAGCATTTAGAAATGAGGGAATTGACAGCACCCACAATCCAGAGTTTACCTCTTTGGAAGTTTACCAAGCTTATGCTGATGTTTTCGACATTTTAGGAGTAGTCGAAGACGTGATGTGTTTCGCGGCGGCGGCGGTATTTGGGGATGTCAAGGAAATTGAAAATCAGGGGGAAACCATTAGTTTAGAACGTAAGTTCGACTACAGCGAAAAATATCCCGGTTTCAGCGGCAAACACTGGCAAGTGAAAACGATGGTAGAAGCTGTCAGAGACGAGTTTGGGCTGGATTTTGACAGTTTGGACTTGGAAAGTGCGATCGCCTCTGCAACCAAACTAGAATTGCACCTGTCTAAGTTAGAACAACAGAGTTTAGGCTACGTGCTGTATGCAGTTTTTGACAAATTAGTTGTTCCCAAACTAATTCAACCTACATTCATCATCGACTATCCTGTCGAAGTCAGTCCCTTAGCAAAAGGACATCGCAGCAAGCCGGGATTTGTAGAACGTTTCGAGCTATTTATCAACGGTACAGAATACTCGAACGGCTTCTCAGAATTAAACGATCCGAAAGAGCAAAGAAAGCGGTTTGAGGAACAGTTGGCGCAGAAAAATGCCGGCGATGACGAAGCGCATCCAATGGATGAAGACTTTATTCAAGCGCTATCTTTGGGAATGCCTAATTGTGCGGGAATGGGTATCGGTGTAGACAGATTGGTGATGCTTTTAACTAATACTCAAAGCATCCGAGATGCGGTGATGTTCCCGACAATGCGGCCTGTCAAAGATTGATAGGAGTAGCTTTTTTGCAGATGTCTAATAAGTACATGGGAATTTTTTAACCGCAGATATCAGCGGATTAACACAGATAAACGCAGATGGAATTTCATCTGCGTTTATCTGCCTTTATTTGCGGTTAAAAAAACATTTTTAAGATCACCGCATAAACGAACCGACCACACCGTTCATATCTTCAGCCAATGGATTTCCCAAAGCCTTAAACTTCCACTCGCCGCCTTCTCGATAAACTTCTCCCATCAACATATTTAATTTTCCTTCATAAGATGGGTCATTTGACAAGCGATAGCGAGCTATTTCTTTCCCGGCGGCATCTACAGCCCTCACGAAAGCATTTTCTACCAGGCCAAAGTGCTGTTTTCTCTCTTTCCCATCGTAAATATTTACGCCCAAAATAATTTTGTGATATTGTGCTGGCAAAGAGTTCAATTTCACCAATATTTGTTCGTCGTCTCCGTCTCCAGCCCCCGTGAGATTGTCACCTGAGTGAACAACTGTTTTGTCTTTTGACTCCAAATGAGAATAATAAATTACATCCTCTTTGTAGTTCTTTAATTTGCCATTTTCGCCCAGCAGCAAAGCGTAGGAATCTAAGTCAAAATTTGCACCGCTGCTTCTGCCAAAGATACTTTTTTTAGCTTTCGCTACATCCCAGCCCAAACCCATTGTCAGTCTGGACAAGTCGTATTCGCTTTTGCTGAGAACGATCGATTGTCCTTTTGTCAAGTTGATAGCCATAGTTTTGCGATTTTCTAAGGTTTATTGTGAAGTTGAATGATTGCCCTAAGCTAGCATTTTGTTGGCAGGCAAAAGCTGTTTCTAGGGTAAAAGATTTTTGATTCGTGCTGATTTTACCCAATGCGGATATTCTGCAGTCAACAAATCGTATAATTCCTCATCGGCAATATGCTCCGGGTCTTCTAAACTGAAGAAATCGGCGTTGTCTAGGTAGCGATCGCCCATTTTGTCAAGCTGCTCTAAAAAGCTAAAATCGCTCGCTACGGCTCTTGCTAACCACCCTCGAACACCCTTACTTTTGACATCTTTCTGCGACTTTCCGATCGCCATAAACTGCCAAAATATCGGCTCATAAGACGACCATTGTAGCTGCTGCTTGCTTTCAGATTCGTCCGCAGTTTCTCCATCAGTTACAAACATCACGTAGACAGGTCTATCGGCTTTAATAGCTGCGTAGCGCCTGCTACCGCGAGCGTCAGGAAAATAGAAGTTTCTAATTTCTTTCATCACTTTACCGTAGTAAGTACCTCCTTCTAAAGGATACTGTTGCAGTATATGGTGGATGAAGTTTGAGAAATTGTCGATCGACATTTCACCGGGATTGTGGGGGTTGACTCCAAACAGAAATATGTCGATCGATCCGTTGTCATCAAACCGACATCCCAAAGCCAAAATCTTCTCTGCCAAACGCTGAATTTTTCCTGAACTGTATAGGGAAGACATGGAACCAGAAATATCGAGGCAAAGCGCTACTTGAGCATTGTGATTTGTGAGATTTGCCTTTTTTAGCGAGATATCGGCTTTCTTAGCGAGATTGAAAATGTGCGGCGCTTTCTCCTCAAGCTTTTTGTCTAATGCTATAGCTTTCTGACTTTTGTGGCTATCTTCAATAACTGGTAATTTAGGTTCTGCTGGTTTTTCTGGCTGTTGAATCTCTGAATGATACTTGTCAACAAAACTCTGCAACCCTGCTTTATATCCTTGTCCTACGGCCTGAAATCTCCAAGCTGCCTCTTTTTTATACAACCGTCCAAATTCGACTGCTGTTTCTTCAGAAAAAGCTTCTGTTAAATCATAGCGGGCTATTTCGCTGTCGGTTTCGCGATCGTACAATCGGATAAAAGCATTTCTGATTTGGCTGAAATTTTGATGTTTAGCTTGTGCGTCGTGAATCGTGACCACAAAAACCATTTCCTCAACAGCAGCCGTTACTTTTTCCAAGTCTACATAAATTGTCTCGTCATCCCCTTGAGTTTGACCGGTTTGATTATCTCCCGAATGGCATATCGATCCGTCCGGCGACTGCGAGTTATTGTAAAATACCAAGTATCTTTCATCGGGTATTTGGCCATCCGCACCTAACGCAAAAACCGAGGCATCGATATCGCAGCTTTGCTGGTTTGAGTCCGATAAACTTAGTTCAGTTGCTATTTCCCAACCCAGGGCGATCGCAACTTTGGTTAAACTTGGAGATGTTTTAGAAAGATTAAATCTTTCGCCCTTCTTTAATTGAATTCCCATCTGGTTTGTCACCTCATGAGTCTGATTGCTTAAAATCGAGGGAAACATTCCTGCTTCCGAATTTCCCCTCGATTTATTTAGCTAGGAGCGATCGACCTTTTATCAGGCATACTTTTCTACAAAGCTTTGCAAGCCGGAATTGTAGCCTTGTCCTACAGCTTGGAACCTCCACTCGCCGTCTTTCTTGTAAAGTCTGCCAAACTCTACCGCTGTCTCCCTAGAAAAATCTTCGTCCAAATCGTACTTCGTTACCTCTGTGTTAGTAGTAGTGTCGTAAATCCGGATAAAAGCATTCCGCACTTGACCGAAGTTTTGCCTTCTCGATTCTGCTTCGTGGATAGTTACCACAAACACAATTTCTTGCACCGCCGGATCGACTTTGGTTAAATCGACTGTAACGGTTTCATCATCGCCAAATCCTTCTCCGGTTCTGCTATCTCCCAGATGTATTACAGAAGTGTCCGGCGATTGGTTGTTGTTGTAGAAAACAAAGTATTTTTCGCTGGGAATTTTGCCAGTAGTCCCCAACATAAACACGGAAGCATCTAAGTCAAATGCTGCTCCGGTATCTGTAGCATTGATATCCCATCCCAAACCAATCCCGGCATTTTTTAGCCCCGGTGCTTCTTTAGAGAGATTGATTCTCCCGCCTTTTTCCAAATTGATAGACATTCGCCCTCCTATTCACAACATCACTGGCGTTACTACTAGCAATTATATCAAGTGTTATAGTAAGTTGACAATTTGCTTTTGGTACTCATCTATCGATTTTAGATTTTAGATTTTGGATTTTAGATTGGATAATTGAAGAATTGACCCTGCGGGTGAATTGGGGGCGTGTACGCTGGATGCTTTTGGTTAAAGTAGCTTGACAAATTGCTGCTGGTACTCATCTTCAGTCATCAGTTCGTGGGTATTTTCCACTCTGTCTAAAAACACGATTCCATCTAAATGGTCGTGTTCGTGTTGAAAAATTCGGGCCACAAAGTCTGTCAATTCTTGTCGGTGGAGTTTGCCGTCTCTACTGGTGTATTCTATCTCGATCGCCCTACTTCTCGGCACCAATCCCCGAATCCCCGGAATGCTCAAACAGCCTTCCCAGTCTTTGACTGTCTCTGTTGAGCTAGCCACAATCCGGGGATTAATCATCGCTGTGGGTTCCATGTAGGGTGCTTGAGGATACCGCAAGTTGGGGCGGGATGCGACGATGAACAGGCGATCGGACTGAGCCGCTTGAGGGGCGGCAATCCCCACTCCATTTACCTGCTGTACTGTACAGATTAAGCTGTCAATCAACTGTTGAATGCGATCGTCCTTAATATTCTCGACAACTTGCGATCGGCGGCGCAGTACAGGATTTCCTAATTGCGAGATTTGTAAGATTTCTGCCATAGTTATTGGTTAGTCGTTATTGGTTAGTGGTTATTTGTTAGTCGTTAACTACTAACAAATTATTATTTCCTTCTTCCTTCTTCCTTCTTCCTTCTTCCTTCTTCCTTCTTCCTTCTTCCTTCTTCCTTCTTCCTTCTTCCTTCTTATCCAACTTTTTGAACCGGCAAACTCCCCGGTTTAACAGTCAAATTAACTATTTGCCCGTTGCGGTTAATTTCCATTTGCAACAGACCGCCAACCTTAGCATTTTGCACGAACTCCTGAACAGCTTCCGACTGAATAATCGGCTGATTATTAATTTTTTGAATCACATCTCCCGCCCGCAAACCGGATGCTGCTGCCGGAGAATTAGGAACAACGCTAACAATAGCCACACCCCGATCGACTGCAACTCGCAGGCTGCTGTTAGCGTTGCTGTTAATTTGCTGCTTAACATCGGGAGTCAGCGTCGCCATTTCAATTCCCAAATAAGCGTGTTCGACTTTCCCCGTCGTAATCAGTTCCTTCGCCACCTGTTGGGCCGCCTGAATGGGAATCGCAAACCCCAATCCTTGAGCACCTTGAATAATCGCCGTATTCATGCCAATAACTTGGCCCGAAGCATTCAGCAGTGGGCCGCCGGAATTCCCCGGATTAATTGCAGCGTCTGTTTGAATAAAACCTACCCGCTTGTCAGGTACGCCCACATCAGAGCTCGATCGCCCCGTAGCGCTAATAATTCCCGCAGTTACGGAATTGTCCAAACCCAAAGGATTGCCGATCGCGATCGCCCATTCCCCAGGCAACAGCTTATCCGAATTGCCGATCGCCACTACAGGCACATTATTCGCCTCAATCTTCACCACAGCCACATCCGTCACCTTATCCGCCCCCAACACCCGCCCCTGAAAGCTGCGGCCGTCCTTGAGAGTGACATTTACCGTATCGGCTCCCTCTACAACGTGAGCGTTAGTGAGAATCAGGCCGTCGGCACCGATGACAAAACCCGAACCAGTGCCCCGTTCTATCCCGCCCCGGCCGCCCGAATTCGGTTCTATGCCAAAAAAATCTTCCGGCGACAGCCCTCTATTTCCCGGTTTCACCCGGCGCGAAGCATCGATCCGAACCACTGCCGGGCCAACTTTTGCCACCGCCGCCACAATAAAATTCACATTAGTCCCGTCGCCCGACAAGGAAACCGGCGGCAAGACTTTGCTAACTTGAGCCTTTTCCTTTGTATTAGGAGGCAGTTGCAATTTCGGTTCCAGGGCCGTTTGTCCAGAATCGCCAGAATTTCCACGAAATTGAGAAACCGTCAGACGATCGCCCAACATGGCGGCCCCTGCTCCCGTTACCAGCAGCAATATGTAAATTGCCGGTTGCTTCCAAAATTTGCCAGTAGAACTCTTCATGGCCATGTTTTAAGGCTTTCCTGCCAAATCTAAATATTTGCTGAACAGCTCCCCGATACCTGGTTTGGGCTGCAGAGCCGCCAAATTTTTGGGCGATGGCGTCCCGCCCTCGCCCGTGCTACGGCAGACTCCCTTAAACTTTAGCATCTGAGGACTAAACTCTCTAGACTGTAGAATTAATATCTTGAATGCCGATCGGCAGAGGTGAGCAGTGGACATTCCCCTCGAAAGTCTGTGGAATCAGATACTTGAACGTCTCCAGGTACAACTGAGCAGACCTAGCTTTGAGACGTGGATCAAAACTGCCAGGGCAGAACAACTCGAAAATAACTGTTTGATAGTCAGCGCCCCCAACCCCTTTGCTCGCAATTGGTTGCAAAAATATTACGTCAAAACCATTGCCGATGCAGTCGCAGAAATTCTCGGCTATCCCGTAGACATTTACTTGACAATTGCCGGGGGAAACGAAACAGGCGGCAGCAGTGACTCCGCCATGATTTGGCCCTCCCCCATCGCCGCCGATGTCCCGGAAAGCCACTCGCTTCACCCCCCCAAGCCCGCCAATTTAAACCCGAAATACGTATTTTCCCGCTTTGTCGTCGGTTCTAACAACCGCATGGCTCACGCGGCCTCCCTCGCGGTAGCCGAGTCTCCGGGCCGAGAATTCAATCCCCTATTTTTGTGCGGTGGCGTCGGTTTGGGCAAAACTCATTTAATGCAGGCGATCGGTCATTATCGCTTGGAAATTGACCCCAACGCCAAGATTTTTTACGTTTCTACTGAGAAATTTACTAACGATTTAATCGCCGCTATTCGCAAAGACAGTATGCAAGCTTTCCGCGATCATTATCGGGACGCTGATGTTTTATTAATAGATGATATCCAATTTATTGAAGGGAAAGAATACACTCAAGAAGAATTTTTCCACACTTTTAATACTTTGCACGAAGCCGGGAATCAAGTAGTTTTAGCTTCTGATCGCCCGCCACAGCAAATCCCCCGCCTGCAAGAGCGTTTGTGTTCCCGATTTTCGATGGGATTAATTGCCGACATTCAATTGCCCGACTTGGAAACTCGGATGGCAATTTTGCAGAAAAAAGCTGAGTATGAAAAAATGCGGTTGCCGCGAGATGTCATTGAATACATTGCTTCTAGTTACACTTCCAACGTTCGGGAATTAGAAGGTGCTTTGATTCGGGCGGTAGCATATCTTTCAATTACCGGTTTGCCGATGACTGTGGAGAATATCACCCCGGTTTTGAACCCGCAAACAGAAAGCGTAGAGGCGACTCCCGATGCAGTAATTGCAGTTGTGGCCGAGGCTTTTGATGTTTCTGTTGAAGATTTGAAAGGTATTTCCCGCAGGCGAGAAATTAGTCTCGCCCGTCAAATAGGGATGTATTTAATTCGGCAGCATACTGGTTTGAGTTTGCCGAAAGTTGGCGAAGTATTCGGTGGCAAAGATCACACGACTGTGCTTTACAGTTGCGAAAAAATTGCTCAGTTGCGGAACACTGACCCGAATTTGGCTCAAACTTTGCGTCAGTTGAGCGATCGAATTAATGTTGTTAGCCGCAAAACTTGAGAACAAGTCAGTTGTCAGTTGTCGGTTGTCAGTTATCGGTTGTCAGTTGTCATCACTCAACGCGGTCAACAGTCAACAGTCAACAGTCAACAGTCAACAATTCCCAATGCCCCATAATAGACAATCTTGCCTGTGGAAAAACCTGTGGAAAATTGGCCCTTATTTTGTGGAAAACATTACTGCTTGGCCCGAAACAGCTTTTGCACAAAAATGGGCGATCGACCGCACCAGCTTTTCCACAAGTTTTCCACAGGTATTTATTACCTATAAGTGACGCGCAGCAAGCAGTTAGCTTTTTTTTCCACAGTTTCCACAGGGCGATCGATACAAAAATAATTCAATAAATTAAAAAAAACTGGTCATCCCTACACACCCTACACAAATAGTTCGCGACGCGCGCTGACTTCAGAAACCCGGTTTCTACGAAGCTTTCTCGTTTTTACAGGCAAAATTTTGCCTAGAAACCCGGTTTCTAGCCCCAGGCGTAAGCCCTGACAGAGAAAAACCGACCCGCCGGCTTTCTGTGATACGATTTGTTTCTGTTTCAAATCCGGTTAATTAACCTTCCTACCATGAAATTGGTTTGCACCCAAAGTGACCTCAACGCCAACCTCTCGTTGGTGAGTCGGGCCGTTCCCTCCCGCCCGACACATCCGGTACTCGCCAACGTGCTCTTAGTAGCGGATGAGGAAAATCAGCGGGTTAGCTTGACAGCTTTCGATCTCAGTTTAGGCATTCGTACCAGCTTCGCAGCAGAAGTAACAGGCGGCGGCAGTTTTACCATACCCGCTAAATTACTCAACGATATTGTTTCGAGACTCCCAGATGGAGAGATTACTTTAGAAGACGAAGCGGGGGACACCGTAGCATATCTCACTTGCAGTTCTGGCAGCTACCAAGTTAGAGGCATGGGCCCGGAAGAATTCCCCGAATTGCCTGCAATAGAAGGCGGAACAATCCTTAAATTGCCGCCGGAAGCCTTGATAGAAGGACTCAAAGGAACTTTATTTGCTACTAGCCCCGACGAGGCAAAACAGGTACTTGCAGGCGTGCATTTAAAGGTATTGCAAGATTGCCTGGAATTTGCAGCTACAGACGGCCACAGATTGGCAGTAGTTCAAACTGCGAATGAAAAAGCTGAAGGCGAAGAAACCCAAGAAGAATTTGAGGTGACAGTCCCCGCTAAAGCATTACGGGAAGTAGAAAGAATGCTGGTGATGCGGCAGTGGACTGAACCTGTCACCCTGCATTTTGAACACGGTCAAGTAGTGTTTGAATGGGCAGATCAGCGGCTGACAACCCGCACCTTGGAAGGGCAATATCCCGCATATCGGCAGTTGATTCCGCCGTCTTTTGAGCGGCAAATTACCTTAGAAAGGCGATCGTTCTTAGCAGCAGTAGAAAGAATTGCCGTTTTTGCAGACCAAAAAAACAATATTCTCAAATGCAGCATCGACGAGGAGAATCAGGAAATTACTTTGTCTGTAGATGCTAAAGATGTCGGCTGTGGCAAAGAGTCAATGCCCGCACAGATTTCGGGAGATAGCATAGATATTGCTTTCAACGTGAAATACTTAATTGACATTTTGAAAACTGCTCAATCCCCAGAAATTCAACTGCAATTAAACGGTGCTTTAGCCCCCGTAATTTTTCAGCCATTAGGCGGAGTTAATGCTACATTCTTGGTAATGCCAGTTCAGCTAAGAGCTTAAAAAGAGTCAGTGGTCATTAGTCAGTAGTCAGTAGTCAGTAGTCAGTAGTCAGTAGTCATTAGTCATTAGTCATTAGTCATTAGTCATTAGTCATTAGTCATTAGTCAACAATCACCGATGCTGCAACCGGAAGTGCTCTAATTCATCTGCGTTAATCGGTGTTTATCTGCCCTCATCTGCGGTTAAAAAAAGAGAATTTATTAACCGCCCCGGACAAGGGATTGACGCTGATTCACGCAGAGGTTGAGAAGAGAGATTTGATATGACTTATTGCTTCAAATCAAGGGCAACAAAATTTCAAATTCAGTACCTGTACCGGGCGTAGAATGCAAATTTAACTTGCCTTTATGCTTTTCCGTAACAATTTGATGGGTAATCGCCAACCCCAAACCCGTACCTTTCCCCGCCGGTTTAGTGGTGAAAAATGTCTCAAAAATCCGCCGCTGAATTTCGGGCGGAATTCCCGGCCCGTTATCGGCAATTCGGATGGCTATCCAAGCGTTATTTTGATTTGTTTCCGCTGCTTCTGGGCAGAACTCGCCGTTTTGACTGGCGGATGATAGCTGTTTGGCATTTTGTCGTAGCTTGCGGGGCGGGACGCCATCGCCCCTAACATAATTTTGAATTAATTCCGAATTCACGCAGTCGCCGTCAGAACTGTCTATTACCTCGGTTTCAATAGTAATCGCAGGCATAAAATCTTTTTCTGCTTTTACCTCTTCCAAAGCGTCGATGGCATTGCTGATGATATTCATAAATACCTGGCTCAACTGACCAGAGTAACACTTGACCAAAGGCAAATCCCCATAGTTTTTAACTACTTTAAACCCGTACTTCAGACGGTTTTTCATAATTAGCAGCGTACTGTCAATACATTCGTGGATATTAGCTTGCTTCAAGTGGGCTTCGTCCATGTGAGAAAAGGTGTGCAGGCTGGTGACGAGTTCGGTCAGCCTCTGCGATGAAACTTTCATACTTTTGAGAATTTCCACCCAATCTTCTTGCAAAAAATCAAATTCTATGTGTTTTTTAAGTTGGTCAATTTTTTCGCTATTACCCACAATCTGTTCGTAAGCAGACAGCAACTCCATGATGTCTTTCGAGTAGTTAGACAAAAAGCCGATATTTCCGCTAATGCAGGTGACGGGATTTCTAATTTCGTGGGCGACTCCAGCTACCATCTGTCCCAAACTGGCTAGTTTTTCGGTTTGAATAAGTTGAGATTGAGTTTGCTGCCTCAGCAATTTTGTTGCTAGTTCGTGAATGTTGGATTGGGCTACTAACAGTTCGTGCACGTCTAGCAAACTATAAGTTTGAGGCGACACTTGAACCACAATCGGTTCATAAAGCAGTTCTTTCGATCGCAACAGTGACTTCCTGGCTGCATCCACGATTAAAGTATTGCTGGGAAAAATTAAACTCTCAGTTTCGGCAAAGCGGTACAAAGCCCTCACAGGTCGCTTTAAAAATAATTCTCGCCCAAAAGGACGGCTGATAAATTCTAAAAATCTCCGTCGGGAAATCATACCGGCAAATTCACCTTGATGGGTGACAATGACTCCCGGTAACAGCGGATTAGCTTCTAACATCTGAGAAATTCGCATTCCCCAATCCGTAGCTTCTACCTGAAAATCGTAAAGCGACAATTGTTGGAGAGTAGAGTCTAAACAAAGTTCTCCTAGGTCAGCCTGGGAGATGGGTTGGACGGGTCTTTCTACGCAGGAGGTATTCAACATAAATTCATCAGCACGCTTTTTTGGGTTCTATTTGCCAGCAGACATTCAGCTACCAAAGGTCAGCAGGTGAGTTGCTGAGTGCTTTGACCGGCATCCCCTTGGCAAACTGCATTTTAAATTACACAAAAAACTGACTGTAGTAAATGAAATTTTACCACTTAAAGTATTAGGCAAGATTGAGTATCACCGAGATAAATGCGCCCTGGTAATTATACCTGACTTTATTTTATACTGACTTGAGCGGTATTAACGCTTGGTTCAACTATTTAACTATTCATTAACCTTAAGTTATAGTCTTAACCTTTTGTTAATGAAATATTAGGCTGAGAAATATAATTGATGGATAATAGAAGAAAATCGGAATTGCCCGATCGCCCACGCGATGCACCCGTCAGCAGACAAGTTAAAAGCCCAAATTGGAGCGATCGCGTCCCTGAGTTTTAGCTCGCTAAGGGCGATGGCTGGGAGCCCTGCAAACTAGGGCATTTGATGCGATTTCCTCCCATCTCCCCGATCCGGTACTCGCAACCCCCCGTAACGCTCAGCCAGCGACACACCTGCCAGTGCGTCCCCTATAGGTTTGTAGTGAAAACTAAAGTCATCGCTACAAACCAATTTTTTAGTTATCGTTATATAAAACAGTTAGCCTCGCGCGCAATCGGCAAAATCGGCCTTGACTTTTGTTCTACAATCAATTATTTTTAACAGAAAAATCGATCATATCCGCGACGGTTGGCAGAGTCAATTATTGATTGGTTGTACGATGCGGATATGAATAAAATTTTATTCAAATTCCAACAATTTTAACCTGTTCAAATCCTTCAATGTATCAGCATTGATTAAATTAGAATGTCTACAAAATCCAGGGAAAAAATGCTAAAAAAAATTAACTCGCTCTTAACTTAGTGCTATGCTTTGGTATGATCTACAAGGAGTTCAACCAAAGACGTATAGCTAAAGAGCAATCTACCAATAGGTGATCGATGCAACCCGCCCTGACAAATCAGTTAAATAATGCTTTCACCCTGTTTCTCAGCTTGTTAGTAGAAGCAATACCTTTTCTGCTGCTGGGAGTCTTATTCTCAGGTTTGCTGCTGGGGTTTGTAGACGAACGCAAACTTGTATCGCGTATCCCGCGAAACCCCCTGCTGGCGGCTTTGATGGGCAGTTTGATAGGCTTTTTGTTTCCCGTGTGCGAGTGCGGTAACGTGCCCGTAGCCCGCAGGTTACTGATGCAGGGAGTACCCGCACCAGCCGCGATCGGCTTTTTGCTCGCGGCCCCCACCATCAACCCCGTGGTAATTTGGGCTACTTGGACGGCATTTCGCGATCAGCCAGAAATTGTAGTTTTGCGGGTGGTATTTTCTCTGTCTATAGCCACAATTATCGGCTGGGTGTTCAGCGCCCAAAAAGACTTGCGGCCTCTGCTGCAACCCTCTGTAGCCCGCGCGATTCCCCTGCCAAAACCAGAGTTTTCCGAAAAAGAACTCCTCCAAGCTAATACTCCGCTGCTGTTGCAGTCGGGAACATTTATGCTCGGTCAGCCAGGGGGGGTGGTGCCGATCGAATCTTTGCTACAAGACGACTGGAAGCCATTAAAAACAGGCAAAACAGAAAAAACCTCGAAACGTTCCTCAATGTTTCACCGCGTTTCTAAAGAGCGTTTGCGCCTGCTTTTAGATACTATGGTACAGGAGTTGCGCGAATTGGGAGGAGTGTTGGTAATCGGAAGTGCGATCGCAGCCATCATTCAAGTTGGCGCCCCCCGCGAACTAATTCTCAACCTCGGCCAAGGCCCCGTTTCCTCGATTCTAGCCATGCTGCTATTAGCAGCAGTCGTATCGATTTGTTCTACAGTAGATGCCTTTTTTGCTCTGTCTTTTGCTTCCACATTTACCAGCGGTTCGCTGTTAGCTTTTCTCGTTTTCGGCCCGATGATTGACCTCAAAGGTATCGGTTTAATGCTGTCAATTTTTAAAGGTCGAGCCGTAGTTTACTTAATTGTCTTGGCAGCTCAGTTAACCTTTTTAATGACCCTCGCTGTTAACTTGCATTTAGGTTAAGAAGTTTGCTAAAACAGACAACTAATACCATTTTCTATTTTCAATTACCTTGCTCCCAGACACGGAAGTCACGAATATACGGCTAGGTGTTTTTTCTTTGCCCTCTTCCCTATTCCTTCTTCCTTTCCAATCACTCTTAAAAAATGAATCTTAAAAAAATTAGCCCCTGGCTGGACGCTCTAGCTATCTTAGGCTGGGGAATATTGCTCCTCAAATATTGGATCACCGGCCAATTAAGCATTCTCATTCACCCCAATTACTTTGGCTTGACTCTAGCAGGAGGAATCGGCTTATTGGTTATTGGCGGTTTAAAAACTTGGGAAATTTTAAAACTCGATCGCACCACAAAGCAATCGCGGACATCACCAGCAAATAACTCTCTCAGAATCACAGAAGTTGAACACGTTACTTTGTTTCCCCCCAGTATCGGCAGCACCTTAATGTTGAGCGTCGCATTAATAGGTTTACTAACAACGCCACGCACCTTTACCAGCCAGACAGCATTAGAACGAGGTCTCACCGAATCCCTGCCCATCACCAGACTGCAACCCCAAGAATTTCGCAATACTACAAAACCCGAACAGCGATCGCTCGTCGAATGGGTGCGGCTGTTAAATTTCAACCCCGAACCGGATACATACAGAGGTCAAAAAGTCAAAGTTCAAGGATTTGTAATTCATCCCCCTAACCTAGCAGAACAATATATGTGGATCGGGCGTTTTATCATTACTTGCTGCGCGGCAGACGCCTATCCGATCGGGTTGCCAGTAAAATTACTGATCGGTCAAAGCCGCACCACCTTTGCCCCAGACAGTTGGCTAGAAATAGAAGGAGAAACGATCGTAGAAGAACTGCAAGGCAAGCGCAAATTAATCATTCAAGCATCTTCCCTCAAACCAATTCCTCAGCCAAAAAACCCTTATGATTATTAGATGTTGAGTAAGTATCAGATTAAAGTTTACCTTGATTGCGAGATGGACACTCCAGACCCAATCTCCGTATACAGATGAAGATACGGTAAAGTCAGCTATAAAAGTGGCAGCATCCTCCTCTAGGAGTTGCAAATAACAAATTCAGCAACTACACTCGTAATTAGGAAATAAATTCTGAGTATATGTCATCAGAAAAAAAATTAGCTATCAAAGGTGCTGCCTGGACGATCGCCAGTTATGGAAGCAGTCAAATTATCCGATTTGGGAGCAACTTAATCCTGACGCGCCTGCTTTTGCCTGAATTATTTGGTCTAATGGGTCTAGCCTACGTTTTCATCATAGGCATTAACTTATTCACAGACATAGGTCTGGGCCCAAGTATCATTCAAAACAAGCGCGGGGACGATCCTCAATTTCTCAACACTGCTTGGACAATGCAAGTTATTCGCAGCTTGTTTGTTTGGTTGTGTTTAATTCTAATAACCTGGCCAGTTACTCAATTCTATGAAGAACCCCGTCTGATGTGGTTGATTCCAGCCATAAGTATAAATACCCTAATAGGAGGGTTGAAATCGACTTCCGTATCCACCCTAGAACGCAAAATGAGCGTTAAGGAAGTAGTGCTTTTTGAGTTGGGTACACAGATAATTTCTACTACAGTGATGATTGTGTGGGCTTTCTTCGATCGCAGCATTTGGGCGATCATTGTAGGCGGCTGGACTGGAGCTGTAGTGGAGTTAGTATGGAGCCATTTTTTGATTCCCGGCAAGTCAAACCGCTTTGCTTGGGATAAAGAAGCAGTAAAAGAAATATTTTCTTATGGCAAATGGATATTTTTGTCTACGATTTTATTTTTTCTGTGTTCTCAAGCCGATAGACTCATCCTCGGGAAAATATTTACTTTAGCAATGTTGGGCATTTACGGCATCGCTTTTACCCTGGGGGATATGCCACGCCAAGTCATCATCGCCCTTAGCGGCAGGGTGATTTTTCCATCGATTTCTATGCTGGCAGAGTTGCCGCGGGAGGAGTTGCGCGCGAAGATACTTAACAACCGCAAGCTAATTCTAATACCGTTAGCCGTAGGTTTAGCAATTTTTGTGAGCTTCGGAGATCAGTTAATTTTAATACTGTACAGGAAAGAGTATGAGGCGGCATCTTGGATGATGCCTATCTTGGCTTTAGGTATGTGGCACACCACCCTCTCCAGTATGATGGGTGGTTGTCTGTTAGCCGTAGGAAAGTCTCAGTACCCAGCTATGGGCCATCTGCTGACTTTTGTGAATCTATGTATAACTATACCGCTGGGATACCACTTAAAAGGTAATTTAGGTGCCGTGATTGCGGTAGCTCTCGGCGACCTTCCTACCTATGCAGTAATTAACTACGGTTTGTGGAAAGAAGGACTAACTTGTTTTTGGCAGGATATTCAATTAACAGGGCTGTTTGTAGGGGTGCTGGCAACTATACTTTGGTGCAGAGTGGCTTTTGATTTTGGTCTGCCAATCGATAAAATATCACCGATGGATTTAGTTCCCATCAATCAACTATTTCAGTAAACAAAAAGAAACAAAAAGGAGATTGTCGATATGTCAGCCGAACACAATACAAGAAGAAAGGTAATACACTTTATCTTTTTACAAATGGCTCTGTTACAAGAAATATCGCGAGTGGCCACAAGGTATACTAAAATGATGTTTTTTTATCAAAGAAATCGCATTATAAATTTGTTCAAAGAAACCGAACATCCCGAAAAAGAACGTCCCAAAGTCTTTGCCGCTGTCGCACACATTACATCAGTTGAAGAATCTAACAATCCCGAAAAAGCCGCAGCAAAAATAGAGAGACTCAGGCACACAATAGATGGACTGTTAACGAGTTTTGCTCATTGCGATCTGACAATTACTATCCAAACTCTACCGAACAGGCACGTTACAGCCTACTTACCTGAATATCAAATTAAGTGCATTCAGATCCAAGAAAGCCCTGAATGCGACCCCATGTTTGTAGGGTTTAGACTTCAGGAAGAATTTGTCGAAAAAGTAGAAAAATTTGACTGGTTTTTATTCATAGAAGATGACATTGTTTTGTACGATGCTTTCATTCTAGAAAAATTAGAAAGTTTTAACCGACAAAGCGGGTATGAGAATGCTATTCTTTACCCAAACCGTTTTGAAATGTATCAAGGAACCAAGAGATACATTGATTTGACCCTAGAGCCTCCAGTATGGTGGAATCAGCTATCTAGTGTAGAGATAGAAAATGTAAAATTTGCTGAATCTACCCATACTCATTCAGCATTTTACTGTTTGTCAAGAAAGCAGATGAAACATTGGATAAAATCAGGTCGCATCTTCAAAAATCAAGTAGTGAATGTAGGGCCTTTAGAGAGTGCAGCAACTTTTTGTATTTTGGAATGTTTCTCGATATATAAGCCCCACCCGTCAAACTTAAACTATTTTGAGGTCAGGCATTACGATAGCAAATATTCTAAGCTATATCCCGAACCGGAATCGCCGTATACCCTATCAGCGGTTAATAATAGTTCCCACACGCCAATCGTCAAGGATTCGTGAAAGGGATCTAAGTAGTGGTCATGATTATTAGTAGGATGGGTAGATCGCCAGCGTTACCCCTCAACCTATTAAAGAATTAGCGATTTGAAATTTGAGATTAAATTAAAAATCTAAAATTTCAAACAGTGTTGAACGCAACTGGCACAATGGTAGGGTGCTCTACTTTTCTCAAAGCCTCTCTCGATCGAGCAATTTTTAGCTCGGAGGCATCCTAAAAAGTAAAATCTATAATTTCACATCTCCACTCGGTTGATACTGTTGGAAGTGCCGCATACTCCACGGATTTAAGCTCGTGAGTTTAATTCAGTCATGGAGACACCAAGACTTTCAGAAACCGAGTTTTTTACCAACATACTTCGTTGCAGTCCTTTTCACTGGTAAAAAAAATCTCTTTCAGAGGGGCGGGAGTACGCCCCAGACAGTAAAATTTAAGAGGGAAAATTTGGCAATTAATTTTCAGCAGAAAGTAGGAGAGAAAGATTTGTGAGTATTTTTAAGAAAAAAATTAATCCTTCACCCTTCGCTATTCTGCCATTCAAACAGCCGATCGACCGCACGGCCATCGTCCTCATGCTATTGCTGAGCTTCTTAATAGGGCTGCTGCTGCTGAGCGGCGATCGCACAGCACCCAGAGTGCGAGAATTTACCTGGGAAAACAAACAAATCGGCGCCGAAGATACCGGCTTTATCCTCACCTTCTTTCGGCCGATGAACCAGCCCACCGTCGAGGAAAACTTAAAGTTAGAACCCCCCCTCCCCGGTAAATTTAGTTGGGCTGGAAGGCGCATGGCTTACACCCTCAAAAATCCAGCACCCTACGGCGTTACCTACACAGTCCAACTCGCCGGAGCAACCGACAAGTATTTCGGAGAAAAAAACCAAAATAAAGGAACGCCAATGCAACCGTTTAGCAGTTCCTTTCGCAGCCGCGATCGAGCATTTGCTTACATCGGTGTCCAAGGCGAAACAGAAAGCCGATTAATGCTAGTCAATCTCAGCAGCAGCGACTCGAAACCGATACCGCTGACTCCCAAAGATTTAGTTGTCACCGATTTTAAACCTTATCCCGACAGCGATCGCATTTTATTCTCCGCCACCGATCGATCGATCGCCCGTACTCGCGGCACCCTAAATCAAGAACTATTCACAGTCACCACCGGCCTCAACCCCCAATCGGGCTCAGGAACTCAACAAAAATACCCAGCCGGTAGAATCGACAAAATCTTAGATTCCAAAGATTACCAAAACCTCAAATTCGACCTCTCAGCCGACGGAAAAATCATAGTTGTCCAGCGCGTCAACCGCCGCAATCCCGGCGATTTCAGTCCTTGGATTGTGGAAGAAAAAGTGCCGCCCAGACCCTTGGAAAATGAACAAGGCGGAGATTTTATGATTCGCCCCGATAGCAAATCGATGGTAATATCTCAAAAACAAGGATTAGCGATCGTCCCCCTCAAACCCGAAGCAGATCCAGTCGAATTTTTGCCAAAATACGAACAAGTATTGGGGATGGCCCGCGACAACTCGGCCGCCGCCTATGTTAAATACAACAGCGATTTTACTCGATCGCTTTTCATCTTAGATAACCAAGGTGTAGAACAAGAAATATTGCGTATTCCCGGCAGCATTATGGCTGTTTATTTCGACCCCCGCAAAAACCAAGACAACCAAGTTCAGCGTCTCTACTGTTTGTTAGCCCAACGCCTCAAAACAGAAAGCTACAAAGAACAGCCTTTCATCGCCACCATCGACCTCAAAAAAGAGGGTACTCGTTTGGTAGGAACCATCAAACCGCTGCTGATTTTGCCCAACCAATTAGATACCCAAATCAGTTTATCTCCCGACGGGCTGGCATTAATTTTCGACCAATCAGTCACAGCAGCAACTCCCTCAGCAGCAGACAGTCCCCGCAACAATAGTGGACAGTCGATCGCCACCAGCCGCCTCTGGCTGCTACCCTTAGTAGAAATACCGGCAGACAGTTCTCCCGCAAAACTACAGCCCGAAGAACTTCCCTTTGCCGGCTATCACCCCCGCTGGCTACCATAAACCAATTTGAGATTTAAGCTCGCACTGCTGACTAATGACTGGTGACTAACCTAAAATCTAAAATCTAAAATCTAAAATCTAAAATCTAAAATCATTATGACTCCCGAAGAAATTAGCAAAAACCTTCAAGACTTATTTGGTGACAGTGTTGAGATGCCTGCTGCCACTTCTTGGCAAGTAGAAACCCCCCATTTTCGCCTGTTAGTCCTCCTTTCAGAAGACGGGAGTTGGCTGCGGATTTTGCTGCCGATCGCCGATGCCCAGGAAGCTCAACCATTTCTTGATAAACTGCTACAAGCTAACTTTGACACCACCCTGGAAACTCGCTACGCCTTACATCAAAACGTTTTGTGGGGAGTATTTCAGCACAGTTGTGCCACACTCGCGGCTGCCGATTTCTCAGCCGCCGTCGCCCGACTGCTGGCTTTGCAAGAGAGAGGTTTGTCTGACTTTTTCGACGGTTTGATAGAAAGCCGCATCCGTCACATCATCAAAGCTGCGAAGATGCAGGGACAGTCTGTGGAAACTACCCTTCAGACTTTAGACCGTTTCTACGCAGAGGGATTGATGGGTGAAATGGAACTAGGCCGAGAGTCTCGCGAAAACACTCTCGCGGCTTGGCGGTATCAGCTAGAACGCCTCTGGCCGGAGGTGGAACCCTAAGACGATTGCAGATTGCAGATTGTAGATTGCAGATTGCAGATTGCAAAAAACTGATGACTATCGAGGTTCGGAAGTTGCCTAAAGTTGCATTTCTTTTGAGTGGTATAGCAACCGCGGCCGACGCTTAGGATGTTCTTAATTCCACAAACCCTTGGGGAACATTGCTTCTTCCTTCTCTCCTAGATAACTAAAGCCTTCCATCCGTTACATTCGGTTACATCCGAAGAAAGCGAATCTGTTACCGAACTTCTTTTGACCTGGGCCCCTAGTCTTGACAATTGGAGTCTGCAAGCCCCTTGGACAATGGCTAATCCGGGCCCTCAAACCCTCGAAGGATACCTGTATATTCACTGATAACCCGCTCGCAGTTCTCCAATTCCCTTCTCTCACGGGAAAAATGGTATAATTTATCACAATAATTCGTTATAAATATTAAAAATTTTCGGAAAACACCCGATCGCAGGTATATCATGGTAAAAAGTTTACAGGGCGTGATCAGTAAGTTCCACAAAAGCTTCGATCGTTTAATATTGACTTAGAAACAAAATCTTTAGCAGACAATGCTACGGCGATCGGGTTTTCCCATCGGGTGCTGTTGTAATTTGACAAAGTAGCAACTACCCGCTACCAATTACCAGTTACGAATTAATAGCAACTTAAGTTGTCAATTAATACAATATTTAACAGGGGTTTCATCTATGTTTGCTGTGCGTGAGACTAGCTCGGAGTTATCAGTGTTGCATATACCTGAATTTTGTACTTGGAACATCTCCTTAGAATCAACTCTCCTAGACCTGCCACTCTCCAACTGCCAAATTGAATTAACTCAACAGGCAAAAGAAGTAGCCAAGGCTTTTGAAGAAAATTCCATGCTTCCCGGCGTCATTTTGACAAATGGGGGTAATTTTGTCGGCATAATATCGAGGCGTCTATTTTTTGAAAAAGTTAACCGCCGCTACGGAGTAGAAATGTTTTTCAAGCGACCAATAGAGGTGCTGTATAAGTTTGCCAAGCCAGAGGAACTCGTACTTCCCGCCAGTAAATTAATAGTAGAAGCCGCCCAGGAATGTCTTTACAGATCAGCAGAATTAATTTACGAACCCGTAGTAGTGGAAATAGCCCCCCAGACCTACAAGCTGTTAGACGTACACCAATTAATGGTCGCTCAATCAAGAATTCACGAATTAACAAATAAGTTACTCCACACACAAACCCAAGCCAAACTCATCCAAACAGAAAAAATGGCAAGTTTGGGGAGGATTGTAGCAGAAGTAGCCCACGAAATCAGAAATCCGCTGAACTGTATTTGGGGAAATTTAACTTTTCTGCTGTCCTATTTTGAACACTTGCTTCAGCTAATGTCGGTTTATGAAGAAGAATATTCGGCACCCTGTCCCCGAATTGATGCCCTTAAAAAAGAAATTGAATTTGATTTTTTACAAGAAGATTTGCCGATCACCTTAGAAGGGATGGAGTTGGGAGCCTCGCAATTGCTAAAAATAGTTAACGGGCTGCACCACTTCTCTCACATGGACGAGACAAAACCAGCCGAGACAGACATTCACGAATGCGTGGAGATGACGCTGTTAATTTTGAAAAACCGCTTTAAAAACAGCATAGAAGTGGTTAAAAATTACGGCGAACTGCCGCTAGTTAGCGGCTACTCCGGTCAGTTGAGTCAGGTGTTTTTGAATTTGTTAGTTAATGCTCTAGACGCCCTGACAGAGTACGCAGCCGATCGAGAAATACACACCCAGTGCGGGGACAACTGGCAGCCCCAAATCGAAATTACCACTAAAGTTATAGAAACCGAACACGGCAAGCGGGCCACAATTTGCATTGCCGATAACGGGCCCGGCATTCCGCCAGAAAATCAAAAGCAGATATTTGACACCTTTTTTACCACTAAACCAGCAGGCAAAGGCACCGGTATGGGGCTGGCTATCTGCAATCAAATCGTCACAGAAAAGCACGGTGGCCAACTGAGAATGCGATCGCAACCAGGTAAGAATACTGAATTTGAAATTCTCCTGCCTATAGTTGGCACAACATGATTAACTCCAGAATATTCTCGATTGTTCGCTCAGAAAAGTGAAATGATAGGGTAGCTTAGTAGTAGGTTCTCATTTCACTTTCCCAGCGTTTCGGCAACTAAAAGTTCCAGTGGCAAATAAATTCAGTTCCAAACTCCTTAGCCCTTCACTCTCCGAAGGCAGCCATCAAGACCTTTCCCTAGAGTCTACCCTCTGGGATTTGCCCCTGTATGACTTTCAGGTTAAATCGAGCTGCTTAGCCGTGGCAGTTGCCGAAATGTTTGAACAGTATCCCCTAGTGCCGGGGGTCGTCTTGATGGAAGCAGGAGAGTTTGCTGGCATGATATCCCGCAGGCAACTGCTGGAATATTTGCTCAAACCCCAAGGCCCAGAGCTATTTTTGCACCTGCCACTAAAAGTTCTCTACAGTTACGCTCGCGTCGAAATATTATTGGTGGCAGAGAGTACAACCATTTTGGCAGCAGCCCCACAAGCTCTGCGTCGATCGCCCGAATTGCAGGCAGAACCCATCGTCGTCCAAATAGACTCCCAATCTTACCGCCTCTTAGACCCTAACGCACTAAACATCGCCTACTGGCAAATTCGTGGCATCGAAACTCAAGTCCGCTACGAAAGAGCCCAAACTCAAATGATTCAAAGCGAAAAAATGGCTAGTTTAGGGCGTTTAGTCAACGGAGTCGCCCACGAAATTTTAGATCCGGTAGGCTTTATCTGGGGGAATTTAACCTACGTCAGCGACTACAGCAAAAACTTGATGGAATTGCTCTCAGTTTACGACGCATACTGTACAGACCCCCCGCCGGAAATAGCACGGCTCAAAGAAGAGATCGACTATGACTTTTTGCAAAACGATTTCCTCCGAACTGTGGCCAGCATCAAATCAGGTGCAGAACGTTTGAGCAAGTTGGCAACCAGTTTGCAAAACTTCTGCCACATCGACGATATTTATCCCAAACCCACCGACTTGCACGCCAACATAGACAGCATACTTTTGCTGCTCAAAAGTCGTTTGACTAGGGAAATCCAAGTAGTAAAAAACTACGGCTACCTGCCACCAGTGCCGTGCTATGCCGGACAGCTAAACCAAGTATTTATGAATATCTTGACGAATGCTATTCATACATTAATTAATGAAGCAGTCGGTCAAGAATTGGCGAAAGAGTTCAAAGGTGGAGGACTCAGAGACCCCGATCGCCAGCCTAAAATTGAAATCACAACTCAAGTCTGCTGTCCCGAACCTGCGCCGGATTTAGACAAACTTCATGTTCGCTGGGTGTCGATTTGCATAGCAGATAACGGGCCAGGAATGTCACCTAGCAAGTACAAAAAAATCATAGAATCATTCTCTACGGAAAAACGCGCCCTCAAAGAAACCAGTTTAGCAGTTAGCTATCAAATCGTGACGGGCAAACACGGCGGTGCATTCAGAATGCGATCGGAGTTAGGCAGAGGCACTGAATTTGAAATTTTGTTGCCCTTATGATCCCGCAGTGCGAGCGCCCAGATGCCGGGATTCAGGTGCGATCGAGCAGATATTTATATTGAGCGTAAAGCACAGACAACGATCTGTCTATTTCAATAGCTTGCTGCTATAGCTAAATACTATTTGTAAGTCTATACTAATATCAGCTAAGACTAGCTGTGACTGTTGCTGGTCTATGACCTAGGAAAAACAGCACTTGCCGATCGAATAGCGTTGCTGTAGCCAATGATTAAGGTGAAGTAATGAATCAATCTATTTTTAACAATCTTACCTTCTGCACTTTCAGTACCAGTCAGATTATGGTGCGCGAAGTGCTTGAAGACTGGCTATCTTTTCTGGGGGGGCGGCCAAAACAAGTAATTTTCGCTGTGTCGCCTGCTGATAAACCGGCCCCGATTTATCAGGAACTTTTGGCTGAAGGGCTGATTGACGAGATCGTGTATGTAGACTTGCGCGGGAGATCGGTGGGCGAGACAGATGCAGAGGGTATACGCGTGGCGATCGAGGCGGCTAAAACAGATTGGATTTTACTCGCTAAACTCGATACTCTGCCCTATCGCAAGGGTCACGAGAATTGGCTGGATGAGGTAATGCAAAGAGTTCAAAAATATAACTGCTTTGGGTTTACAGGTTCTTTTCCTTCGCCAGATATGCAGTCGCTAGAGCCTGGTTACTCAAAAACTCAGAAATTCAGCAACAATTTTTCAATTTTTCGAGGGACTGAATGGATAGAGGTAATTGATAGCTATGTGGGTAAAAAATTCGACGGGGCTGTAGCAAAAAATGCTCTGTACACTAAAGAAAGTCTTCGATTTGCTAATGAGGCCGCGATCGAGAGTTTTTTGGAAAAAAATCAGCGATATATGTTAGTGCGTTGGGAAACGCCGGAATGGACTGTTTTTCATGTTAATGTATGGGGAGAGCAACTGCGACAGATTCGCGATCGCTACCTCGCCAGAAAGGACATTAGTTCATTCCTAAATACTGGTAGACCCCAACAGATTGGCTTTCACCCTTGGGATCTGTATTACGGCTATCCCAAACCGCCACTGATCGAGCGTTTCAAAATCTTTGTGGGACGAGTGCGCCGGATAATCTTCAGAAACCAGTAAAGGGAAGGCGATTCGTTTAATTAGCAGCAATCGCCAAATTCCACAGGCACAAAATCACTGGAATATTGATACCACCTGGGGTGTTTTTTGGCGAGTGCAAAGTGAGTTAGCAATTTTTTCTACAGTCTTCTCCTAGTTGATATTTTTTTTATGTACCTTCAGTAATTACGCAAAAGTAACGTATTTTTATCGCCAAGCGTTGGTCGTGTGGCAATCTCAAAATCTTGCTACATCCTGATAATGCGTAATTCCTGTACCTTTCTAAAATCGGAGGTAAAACATTAATTATGCGACTTAGATATCTAACTGAGTACCGCACATTTTACAAAATCTAGCATTAGCATCGTGTACAGACCAACCGCAACCTTTACAAACAGCTTCTCCGTGATTAGCACTTTTAACTAAGTGTTTAATCAAATCCCCCAATTGCCAAGGAATTAGAGCAATTCCTGTCAAAATCATCAAAATAGTCAGAAAACGACCGGATTCGGAAATCGGAGTAACATCGCCAAATCCCACGGTGGTCATGGTGACAACCGAGAAATAAACAGCATCTAAAAAAGTTCCAAAACTTTCGGGATTTGCCGGATGTTCGACTTGATAAATCAAACCCGAATAAACAAAAATTATTGCCAGCAAAGTAAACAAAATCCGAGCAAAAATCGCCCCATCTTCGCTGCTGATGCGGAAAATAGAAATTTTTAATTCCAGAAAGCGGATGAGTCGGAGAATTCTAAACCAGCGAAAAATTCGGATAAAACTGACGTTGACAAATCCTAACAAAAATGGTAATATTGCCAGCAAATCAATAATAGAAAAAAAACTAAAAATAAATTTAACTCGATTTTCGGCACACCATAGTCGCAATAAATACTCAAACACAAAAAAAACTAAAAGCGCTGTATCGAGAGTTTGCAAATTAATTCTAACAGTTTCCGAAATCGGGTAAGTTTCGGCGATGAAGCTGGTCGAAGATAGGAGGATTAGTCCGGTAAGAGTTAAATTGACGGTTCTGCCAATGGGGGTTTCGATGTCTTCGAGATAAAATCCAATTTGCGATCGGGTTAACATAGATGAGATAATTAATACCATTTATGAGGTAAGGGAATTATCGCATATGAGTATCGAATTAACTAAGGGTGAAAGGTTCAATCTTTCTAAAGAAACTCCTAATTTCAGTAAAATTGCGATCGCCCTGGGGTGGCAAGTCAGCCAGACAGCACAAAACTGCGACATTGACGCATCTGTTTTTATGTTAGGGGCGGACGGTCGGATTCCTGATGAAAAGTATTTTGTATTTTACAACAATCTGACCTCCCCCGACGGTGCGGTGAGGCATTCAGGAGACAGCAAGAATGGACAAATTGATGGAGATGATGAGACGGTTTATGTGGATTTGAGTAAAATCAATTCGGCGATTCAGGAAATTGTGTTTGTGGTGACTATTCACGAGGGACAGGAAAAGAATCAAAGTTTTAGTCAAGTTACAAATGCTTTTATCCGGCTTTACAATTCAGAAAATCTTAGCGAATTGGTTCGGTACAATTTAAATCAGATTTTTTCCCAAGAAACGGCTTTAGAATTTGGACGCTTGTACAAGAAGAATGGCGAATGGAGATTTCAGGCGGTAGGACAGGGATATAATGCTGGGTTGCAAAGTTTTGTAGATAAGTATTACGTTGAGAATGCGGTTGAGAAAAGCTCGAATGCTGGTGGGAAGGTTGATGATGCTGAGGTTGTGAGGCGGTTTAGCGATCGGGTGGATCGGTTATTGCGGGAAGAGGCGATCGGGGAAACACCGATTCCAGTATCTAGCGAAGCAGTAGAACAGCCGGCTGCTACTCCTGTAAATGCGGATACTGTGCAATCTGAGGAAGAGGCAAAAATAGATGATTCTGCACTAGAAAATCTGGAACCCGCTATTAGTGCTGAGGATTTTTTGCAACGGTATAATCAGGGAGAACGAGATTTTACGGGAGTTAATCTCGCCGGAGTAAATCTGAGCAGAAGAGTCCTGAGTCAGGTCAACTTTAGTAGGGCTAATCTAAGCGGTGCAGAACTTTCTGAAACAAACTTATACTGTTCTAACCTCAGTGAGGCAAATTTATGTCATGCAAACCTTCACCAAGCCAATCTCAGCTCAGCCAACTTAGGGAAAGCAAACTTCATAAATGCAAATTTAAGTGAAGTAAATCTGCAAGGCTCAAACCTAAGTGAAGCTAATTTGAGTGGGGTAAATCTCAGTAGTGTTTATTTGTTATCGCAGACAAACTTCAGCAGAGCAAACCTCACTAAAGCAAACTTAACAGGGTTGAACTTGAGGGAATCAAAATTGATGAAGGCTGATTTGAGTAATGCAAACCTAAGTGATACTAACCTATTAATGGCAAACCTTGAAGGGGCAAACCTTGAAGGCTCAAAACTTCAACAAGCACTTTACAACGCACAGACTGTCTTCCCCAGAGGCTTTGACCCTGTTAAAGCAGGTGCTTACTTAATTGCTCCTAATGTTTCACTGAAAGAAGCAAACCTAGCTCGTCGTAACTTGAGCAGAGTTAACTTGAGTGAAGCTAACTTGAGTGGTGCAAATCTAATTAAGGCAAATTTGCAGAGTGCACAACTCCTGCAAGCTAATTTGAATAAAACCAACTTAAGCGAAGCAAATTTGAGTAGTGCCAACTTAACGGCGGCAAACCTGATAGGAGCCAACCTGATGCAGGCAAGTTTAGCATCTGCTAACCTAACTGCCGCAGACTTGAGTGGAGCGAATCTGAAAAATACAGAAACAAGTGGGGCAAATTTTAGTGGTGCTAATCTGAGCAAAGTTAATCTGGTTGGTGGAACTCTTCAATGTAATGTCAGCGGAGCAATATTAACTGAAGGAAATCTCTGTGGGGCTAACCTTCGTTATGGTAATTTTACTGGAGCCGACTTAACTTCGGCAGACTTGCGCGGGGCAAATTTGCAAAATACAAACCTAGAAAAAGCAAACCTAAAGGGAGCGAACCTAAGTGGGGTGGTAAATCTGGAAACGGCAAAACTCGCAGGTGCAATTATGCCAGATGGGACAATTCACGAATAAATTCGATCGCACATATTAAAAAGCAAGATGGGCAATTTCTTGGTGTGAATTTAACCGAAAGTCCGCCAGGGAATTCATTCCCTGGCTAATAGCTTAAGTCCTCTTCAGAGGACTAATGAGTTGAGTTCTTCAGTCCTCTTCATAGGACTTTTGCTATGAGGCAGGGAATTTATTCCCTGCCGGACTGAGGGAAATAGCGTTAAATTGACACCAATGGTGTGCATCGCCCTCCATACAAATAGAGTATGATGAGTGTGAAAGATCAAATACATAGATTTTCGATGAATGAATCTGACACGACAATTATAGAATCTACCCTCAGATGGATGACCGAGTTTGTCGAGTTATCGCATCCAGTTTTTAGCGATTTACCGATTTGTCCCTTCGCTAAAAAGGCACGCTTGGCTAATCAAATTTTATTCAAAATCGAGCGGTTTTCAGCCCTGACTGAGTTCGATCGCGATTCTGCCATAATGAAATCCATTTATGAATTTTACAATTCGGAATTTGAAATAATGGTAGTAATTAATCCCGAAAAAACAGCAATTACTGCGCCAGAAACTAAAGAATTGATAGACAAACTGAATAATCAGATTTCAGAGTTGGGCTTGCTGGCTTTTCACGTCCATCCCGAAGAAGATTTTAATATTGACGGGCTTCATACTAGGAGGATGCCCTATCCGGGCTTCACTGTTCAAGTAAATTCTAAGCTGAAGCCAGCTTCCGATGCTTTAGAGAAAACTGAATATTACAAAAATTGGACGGCCGAACAACTAAAATATTTCGGGATTCCGAGAAATTGACGATCGCCCACCCTCTCCGCGCATCTCTGTGCCATTACAATTAATTCAGCAAAAAATCTTTACACATAAGAAGTCATGCAGCTTAAGTCAACAACCCGCCATATTCGCATATACACCGCCATCCTCGAAGATAACGAACTCGTACCCAGCAACGACCTTTTGACTCTCGACATTGACCCAGATAACGAACTTAACTGGAATGACGAGTCAATCAAACAGGTATATGCCAAATTCGACCAACTCGTAGACGCTTACGAGGGCGAAGATTTGACCGAGTACAACCTCCGCCGCATCGGTTCGGAATTGGAGCACTTGGTACGATCGTTCCTCCAAAAAGGTCAAATCAGCTACAACCTCAACAGCCGCGCTGTTAACTACAGCATGGGATTGCCTCAAGTTGATGCCAAAGTTCACCTGTAAGGGCGATCGGGCGATCGGCATTTATGTCAACTTAAGATTGAAACCCATAATAAATGTCGCTTGTAGCTGAGTTTCGATCCCTCTGACATCTTGCACCATTCTCGATAAATCTTTTATGAACAGGCTTTCCGGCCTGTTCCACAATAAAATTCATCTCTTGTGGAACGGGCCGGAGAGCCCGTTCTTGAGAATGGTGCAAGATGTGAGATCCCTCCTACTTCTCTTAATCAGGGGAGTACGGGGGGAAAAGAGGGTTCTGTTTTGTCTCTCGCTTTGGGGATTGAGATCATTTCCGGTTACACCGGAATGATGTTGACTGTTGACGGTTGACTGTTCACGGCGTCAACAGTCAACCGTCAACAGTGAACTCGAATTTACTATTCAGATGCTAACGGATTTGATATGAGGGGGATTTAGACTTGGATACAGAAGAAAGGTTGAGATGGGAAAATCTGCTTTTATTCTTCTTCCTGCTTGTTTCTCACTCCTGACTCCTGACTCCCGGCTTCTTCCTTCTTCCGACTTCGATCGGACTTCTCCCCCGCCTCCTCAGAATCAACCGGAGAATTTGGAACGCGATCGCGTTCCAAAAACTGTTTAACTGCAAGTTGGCGGTTGGTCATAAACTGACCCCAAGCGCCGGGAAACATCCCATCCAAGGTTTCCACCAGCGCCCAAACCTCAAGATTCATCACTTTGTAATAAAAACTGTGAGAATGTTGAATGCTAGTGAGTATTTCGTCTATTTCAACAGCAGGCAGCCGCTTCGGATCGGGCAAATTCTTGGGAAAGGCGCTGGGCTCATGTGGGGGCATGGTTAAATACTCAACAGCTTGCAGAGGCCGGTCAGTCGATTTTAGATTTTAGATTTTAGATTTTAGATTGATTCCACAGATGAATCTGCGGGCTTGAACTAAATATCTAATTTTTTTTCTCTCCCCGACTCCTGTCGCGGGCTGGCATCCGTCAGTCGATTTGAGATTTGAGATTTTAGATTTTAGATTGACTCCACAGATGAATCTGCGGGCTTGTATCCGTCTTTGGGCCAGTCGATTTTAGATTTTACATTGATTCCACAGATGAATCTGCGGGGTTGAACTAATATCTAATTTTTTTTTGCTCTCCGCGACTCCTGTCGGGGGCTTGCGTCGGTCAGTAGAAGTGAGATTTTAGATTTTAGATTTTAGATTTTAGATTGACTCGACAGATGAATCTGCGGGCTTGTATCCGTCTTTGGGTAGGGTTAAATTTAACTTCTGTTGCGAAACTAGGGTGCGAGGCACAGATGACCCTTCGCGAGAAAACCGACAATTGATATTTATTTATACCTGTCGGCTCAGGTGATTTCTACCTAGCTCCATCATACCATTAGAGTTAGTCTAAAATCTCAATTCCCTTGAGTGCTGCGATTTCTTCGGAAATGGCGACTATCAGGAATATGCTGAAAACAGCGTGATTTCCAGCCGAGGACTGGGGTGTCGCGCGATCGTCTAACTCTGAAAGCTCATAGCAAGATTCATCCTGCCGTCAACAAAATGGTAAACTGTTCGTGTCAGTACAAGACATTAAAACCTACCCCTAGACTGGGGAAAGTCAGATATCACTACGCACACAACAGTGGAAACGTGGTGAGCCCGGGAACCTGAAAAATCAGGATATTAGGACTGCGAAGTCTTAAGAATCTGCGTCTGTTGAGAAAGCGGGGGTGTCAAATAATCGCCACGTATCAACCCGTCGAGGTTCAATCGCTAAAATAGTTCAGATCAGCACGCTTGCCCAAAGGCGTCAGGAACCCTTATGCAAAACTCTGTGGCAAAACACTACTTATGGGCTTTAGGTGAAGGGATCAAAGGGTGTAAGCCAGGCGATCTGATCGCTGGTCGCTACTTGGTCAAGCGCGATCGACTTCTTGTCGATACTCAACCCGAACACTTGCCGGAACTGCCCGATGAGATTCCGAGTGTTGTCACTCCTTATCTGAGACTGTTTGCCTATCAGTTGCACGTACCTCAAGTATACGGCCTGGTATCGTCCAAGATGAGCAAGCTATCGGGAGATATCTGGCTACTGGAAAACGTGCCTATTTTGAAGGTGACGGAATCTTTAATGCCGGAATTGGCGGACTCCTGGAAAGGAGCAGCAGCGATGCGCCAGCTCAATTGGCTGTGGCAAATGGCTCAGTTGTGGCAGCCTTGTATCGCTCAGGGCGTGGCTTCGACCCTGCTGACTCCCGAACTGCTACGGGTGGAAGGGCAATTGGTGCGGTTTCTGGAATTGCAGCCCGATCGCAAACCGCCTCATTTGTCGCAGTTGGGCAAATTGTGGCAGCAGTGGCTCGAAGATGCTCACCCAACTATTGCCAATTTTTTGAGGCAACTTTGCCAGCAAATGGTTGCCGGTCAAGTGCGCCACGGCGAACAACTGATGGGCCAGTTGGATAAAGCTTTGGCAAAGTGTGGCCGATTTTACGATCGTCACGTTGAAATTGCCACGGGCACGGATGTAGGCAGATCCCGCGCTCACAACGAAGATGCTTGCTATCCGCCCAGCGGTACGCTGTTGGCAGGAAGCCCGGGTGCGGAAGCTTGCGCGATCGTCTGCGACGGTATCGGTGGACAAGACGGCGGCGAAGTCGCTTCGGAAGAAGCAATTGGTGTGCTGCGCGACAAGTTGCAGCAAATGCCCCTACATCAAGCTAATTGGGACCCGTTGAGCCTAACTTCCAAGCTGGAACGGGCGGCTTGTGCTGCTAACGACAAGATAGCCAGTCGCAACGACAGTGAACACCGCCAAGGCCGCCAGCGGATGGGAACGACGCTAGTTATGGGTTTAGCCCACATTCACGAGCTCTACGTCGCCCACGTCGGAGACAGTCGGGCTTACTGGATTACCCGCACCGGTTGCTATCAACTTACTCTCGATGATAATGTGGCTTGCCGCGAGGTGCGTTTGGGCTACTCTCTCTACCGGGATGCTTTGGAACAAGTCGCCGCCGGAGCTCTGATTCAAGCTTTGGGGATTACTTCGTCCAACACTCTGCACCCGACTGTGCAGCGTTTTCCGGTGGATGAAGACTGCGTTTTGCTGCTGTGTTCCGACGGTTTGAGTGATAAAGACCGGGTTGAGGAATGTTGGGAAGCGGAGATTTTGCCAATTCTCGACGGTAGCATTAATTTGGGTAAGGCGCGCGATCGACTGATTGAGATTGCTAATACTAGAAACGGTCACGATAACGTCACTGTTGCTTTAATTCACTGTCAAGCGCATTTGAGGGAAGACGGCAATACTTTTACAGAACTGTCTGTCGCACCTTTAGATACGCCGATCGAACTAATTGCCGATAGCGAGGATCTGCCAACGGATTTGACCGAAAGCACAAGCCTTGGCGATGGGAATTCTCCAGCAAAGACGCAGTTCTTACCGCCGAAAAAAAGCCAAAGTTTATTTTCGCTGCTGCTGAAAATTTTATTTTTATTAGGCTTGGGGGGTGTATTTGCTTATTTTTTCATCCCTCCGGTGGGTCGCGCGATCGATACTGCCGGGGAGTATATTTTCGGGAAACGCGGTTTAATTAATGCTGAAAAGACGCCTGATAAAACAGTTGAATCTGTACCTTCTCCGGTCAAATCTTTAGAAACCGGCTCGTTTATAGAGATTAAAAGTTCTGCGGCTGGAGAAGTGGGAAAAGAGGGCGATCCCTTGGATTTGCGAGGCGGAATCGGTGAGTTGACTGTCAAAGGAACAGTCCCAGCCGGCAGCGTTTTGCAGGTGACAAACAAACAGCTTACGCCTCAAGGCAATTGGCTGGAATTGAAAGTTTGTTCGATTCCTGAAATAGTGCGATCGAACTCTCCCAAACCCGAGTCAAATAAAGATTTTTCTACAGTTTCAAAACCGACACTGAATCCATCTCCCGCTGTGGCAAATCCCTCGCCTTCCCCAGCAGTTAAGCCAACAGTCGAAGTAGAAAGCGCCAAGCTGCAACCGGGGGAAATTGGATGGATTCAAGAACAAGCTGCTGTTTCTAAAGTAGTCTCTAACCTAGCTTTAAACCCTACTCAAAAGGGGAAATGCGTTGATGCTGACTCAAATCCCAATGCTAATTAAACTGTTAATGCTTGAGTATGTTGAGCGAACTTGATAGAGTTTAGTATAAAGGAAAATGCCGATTTCTAAACAAAACTAATATTAACTGGTACAATTGCAGGTCAAGGATCTGAAAAAAATTTAGATTTTAGATTGGGGAGTTAACAATTACCAATCTAAAATCTAAAAATGTTTCAAAATTTCTAACCTAATTTGTTAGATACTTCTGCCAGTTTAGTCACCATTTGGGATACGGCTTTGTCAACTGCCGCGCTCAAAAGTGAGTCTTCATTGCTGCTGCCAGAATTGCTGCTGATACCTCTGACAGAAATATTAGAATCGCTTTGATCTGCTTCCCCTACTGCTTTGGCGGTGGCAAGAATATCTCCTGAAGCTGTACCGATTAACCGCACATCTATTTGAACGGTAGCTTTGGTTTTTTGTGAACCGGCGCCGATTCCCATGAAACTGCCGCCGCCGGATTGTTTGTCGATATTAAACTTGGTAATGGTGCCGATGAGCACGGCGTCAACTCCTAATTGTTTGCCAATTTCGGCTGCGGTGCCGGCATCCATCGCGCCGCTGCGATTTTGCTGTTTGAGAACTTGTTCGAGTTTGCTACGATCGACTACTGTATAAGTGCCGTTGTTGACGAGTTCGTTGATTAACAGTTCGCTGATGCCTTTGGCGGCGCCGACTCCCCTGTAGGAAGTGTAATAGCTGTTGGTGGTGCCGTAGTCGAAATCCATGACGACGAGGCGCTTTTTGGCAGTCGCTTGGGCGAGTTGGGTTGCTGGTTGGGTGGTGGCTGGGGTGGCGATCGCATTGACTGAAACGCCTGCTAGCATTAGAGTAGCGAGGGAAATGCTGGTTAAGCGAGATATGGTGGTTGTTTTCATAAAGCTTACCTCACAGTTGTTTTGTGCCGACTCTAGGATACTTTACGGAACAGCCCGATGTCAGGGTTGGGGATGAGGAGGTTGGAATTGGCGGGTTTTAGTCTTTTTTGACTTTCAACAAACTTAATTTTGGTTAATTAACCGCAGAGGACGCAGAGGACACAGAGAAAGAAAGGAAGAGTTTAATCAAGGTTTCAATCCTTTATAGGGATTTAGGAGTTTTCCTGCCAAAAAATCTCATATGTCTGTACTCTAACGGTGGCAACAACCGCACAGGCATCCAAAATTCCTCTTACGCCCCAGATTCCATAAAACCCATCAACCAATTAGCCATCGTCGCCCTGCGAGTCTGTCGGGGCCCGAATTCCCCAATTTTATAGCCTTTAAAGCCCAATTTTTCCTTCAGCAACTGCTTGTTTTCTGGAGGAGTCGATCGAGTCAATTTCACTGTCGCCGGCCTAGAATCAATAAAATCGGGCGGTTCCGGGTACTCTTGCCGCCACTCGGCTGCAACACCTGCACTGTTCCACTTGTCAGTTTCGGCATCCCAGCGGTAGCCCAGATATTGCCAAACTAGCTGATTGACGGCAGCATCGTCGATTTCTTCGTTGAGAATAGCCCAAATAGTTTCGTTATTCAGCGGTGGTAATTCAGACATGAGCGCGATCGAATCGGAAATAAAAAAAGTTTAACTCACATTAGATAACATTATCAGGAACGGGCCGGAGAGCCCGTTCCCCAAAAAATCATAGGAATTTGTTTGTGGGGTGGGCACGCGATACCGCCCAAAATGCCACCCCCAAAAAAATTAATTATTCAAAATTCCGTCTTTCTCGGCCATAGACAGCATTAAGTCAATCACCCGGCTAGAATAACCCCACTCGTTGTCGTACCAGGAAACAACTTTGAAAAACTTAGAATTCAGTTCAATTCCCGCACCTGCATCGAAAATGCTCGATCGCGCATCGCCCTGAAAATCTGTCGAAACCACCGCATCCTCAGTATATCCCAGAATGCCTTTGAGTTCGCCCTCCGAAGCTTTTTTCATTGCTTCACAAATTTCTTTATAGCTAGTTTCCTTCGCCGTTTTGAAAGTAAGGTCAACTACAGACACGTCGGGAGTTGGCACGCGCAAAGCCATTCCAGTCAATTTTCCTTTCAATTCTGGCAATACCAAAGTAACAGCTTTCGCTGCACCGGTCGAAGATGGAATAATATTTTGAGCCGCACCGCGTCCTCCCCGCCAATCTTTTTGGCTGGGGCCGTCTACAGTTGGTTGAGTAGCTGTCATTGCGTGAACTGTAGTCATTAAACCTTCTTCCAATCCGAAGTTATCGTTGATAACTTTGGCAATTGGTGCTAAACAATTTGTCGTACAGCTAGCATTAGAAACAACCGTATCTTTTGCCGGGTCAAATTTGTGGTGATTGACGCCTACTAGAAAAGTGGGAACTTTTTCCGGGTCTTTTGTCGGTGCTGAAAGTATTACTCGTTTTGCTCCTGCCGTCAAGTGTTTTGATGCGCCTTCAAAATCTGTAAACAATCCGGTAGATTCTACAACATAATCTGCGCCGGATTTACCCCAGGGCAATTCGGCCGGATTTCTAATCGCTGTACAGGGGATAAATAGTCCGTCAACGACAATCCCGTCTGGTTTGCTTTCAACTTCGCCGTCGTAAATGCCGTGGGTGGAGTCGTATTTGAAAAGATAAGCCAGGTTTTCTGGCGAAACTAAGTCGTTAATGCCGACAAATTCGATGTTGGGGTTTTTGATGCCGGCACGCATGACTAGCCGTCCGATGCGACCAAATCCGTTGATGCCAACTTTTAATGCAGCCATGTTTAAACTCCTCTTGAAAATCTCGCTAGTCGATCGGGCGATCGTCTGTGGTGGCTTAGAATTTACCACGCTAACGGATTTTGGCAACTGATTCTTTTCTATCTCTTAAGAATTCTGAATTCTGCCCCTGCTGGGAAGGGCAATTAATGCTGAAATGACCGCTGACTAATGGCTAATGGCTGATTTTTGTCAACTTGTAAAAGTGCTATAATAGACAGAAATTATTTTCAAAATCGCTTTTTTTAAATCAGGCTAAAGTAATAATAAAAAACTTATCCAAAAGCCGAAACGGATTGGCATTCTCACCAGTGGCGATTGTCGGAACCAAAGCCTAGGATGAAAGTCGCAGATACGCGCAAGGACACGGCATTGCCGTGTCCCTAAACATATGGCGTAGAATCTATAGCAATCCTTGCAGGAGTCGTAAATTTTTTACCCCACCCCAACCCTCCCCTTACTAAGGGGAGGGAGTAAGAAATTCACAAATGATTTAGGATTGCTATATGTGTAGCTCAATTTTTCCTAAGTGGTATAATCACCAATAACTAATCACTACCCGACGCACCTAGTAATTAGCAATTCCACCGCATCTGAAATAAAACACGACCCACCAAACTTATTGAGCACGGGTCTAATGTTTTCTGCAACTGCTGAAACTTGAGCTGGTGAACAAAAAGCAAGCACATAAATGTTATCCAGTGCCGTCATTGATGAATCACGGGAAACGTGATCCCTAGTGCTTTTTCCAGCGACATCACGAATCACTGAATAACCGGGTACGCCAGCTTTGTCTAAACCGTCTAAAATCTTGCCTAGTTCTACTGAGTGGGCTATGATTTCTACTCTTTTGACTGACTCCATCATCTCACCTCCAAAACATATTGATTCCGTATAGATACAGGGGAATGCCTACAATGATATTAAATGGAAATGTCACTGCTAAGGCAGTTGAAATGTAAAGACTTGGATTCGCTTCGGGAACAGTTAGGCGCATGGCTGCTGGTACTGCTATATAAGAAGCACTCGCGCACAATACGGCAAACAGTAAAGTATCTCCCTGTGGCATTCCGATTAATTTGGCTATTACCAAAGCAATTACTGCGTTGACTATGGGAATTAGGATTGCAAAGCCGATCAGAAAAACTCCGGCTTCTTGCAAATCTTTAATTCTGCTAGCGGCAACCAGCCCCATGTCTAGCAAGAAAAAAGTCAGAACTCCGTAAAACAAGTCTTGAGTAAACGGACTCATAACTTCCCAACCATGTTCTCCTGTCAGTACGCCCATAATTAGGCTGCCAATCAGCAGAAAAACTGAACTGTTTAGGAATGCTTCTTGCAACACTTCTGGCCAAATTATTTCGCGTTTTCCTTCTTCCCCGCCAAATACACTGACTAGAATCAGACCAACTATAATTGCTGGGGATTCCATTAATGCTAGCGCGGCTACCATGTAACCGTCAAAGTCGATCCCCTGTGCTGTGAGGAATGAGGTTGCGGTAATAAATGTGACGGCGCTGATGGAACCGTAGGTGGCTGCGATCGCGGCGGCATTGTAAGAGTCGAGTTTTATCCTCAGTATGAAAAAAGTATAAATTGGTACTAGCATTGACATCAGCATCGCTGCCAAAATTGTCAGGGCAACTTGCTGGTCAATTCCGCTTTTGGACAGTTCGACGCCGCCTTTAAATCCGATCGCAAACAGCAGGTACAGCGAAAACAGTTTGGGGATGGGGGCTGGAATTTCTAAATCAGATTTGAGAAAAATTGCCAGCATTCCCATGAAAAAAGCTAATATTGGGGGATTTAAGATATTTGACGATACTAAACTCAAATCCACGATCGGTCACTCCCATTTCTTGCGTTTTTAATATGACTTCCCCAGTAATTGTTGCACGAGAATGGATAAATAGACCGATCAAACTTTTGACACCGAAGCTCGATCGGGCTAAATACCCCCAAATACGGCAAAGGCGCACAGTACGCACCCTACAACGAAGGTGTGCACTGTGCACCTGCAGGCTAAGTTATTGTTGTTTAACTAAGCAACACCCAAATAAGACTCTAGGGCCTCGGAACCACCGATCAACTTGCCGTCGATAAATACTTGCGGGACAGTTGTAGCCCCAGTCATAGCCCGGAGCGATCGATTTGTGATCTCCCGGCCCAAGACGATTTCTTCATAATCCAAGCCATGTTTACTCAGCAGTGCCTTAGCCTTAGCGCAGAAGGGACAGCCCATTTTTGTAAACAGCGAAACTACCTTTGGCTTGGCTGCTGCGGAGTTGATGTAGTTGAGCATCGTCTCGGCATCGGACACTTTGAAAGGGTCGCCCGGTTCATCAGGCTCAATAAACATTTTTTCAACGAGGCCATCTTTTACCAGCATCGAATAACGCCAAGACCGCTTGCCAAAGCCTAAATCTGTTTTGTCTACCAGCATTCCCATGCCTTCGGTAAATTCGCCGTTACCGTCGGGAATTAACGTCACATTGTCTGATTCTTGGTTTTTTGCCCATTCGTTCATCACAAAGGTGTCATTGACGGAAATGCAAACGATTTCATCTACGCCATTTTCTTTGAAGACTTTGGCCAATTCGTTGTAACCGGGGAGGTGCGTTGACGAACAAGTAGGAGTAAAGGCTCCTGGCAGCGAGAACACTACTACGGTTTTGCCTGCAAATATATCATCGGTGGTGACATCGACCCACTCGTTGTCTTTGCGAGTGCGAAAGGTGACTTTGGGTACTCTTTGACCTTCGTGGTTCGTCAGCATGATTTTAAATTTTTGGGTACTTGGGTTCAATTCCTTTGCTTATTATAGCGTACTCATAACGAGTATGAGTTGTCAAGGGGAGGCGAGTTTTTTTCTCGGACTTGGGCGCGCGCGAGCTCAGTTCATTGTCTTTGCGACAGCTAGCAGATTTAAAACTTGCTGTTTAAGTAGGTCGGCAATTCTGTCTCCATTCCTTTGCTGCGGCTAACGGGTGAGGATTTTTTACACATTCTGTCAACATATCGATATCAATTCCCGGTAGCAATTCGCTTTGTGTAATTAATTCATAACCGCAGTTGGACACGAATTCAACCGGAATTTCTTCTCGCAAATGGTAGATAGAAAATGGGTCATTTCGCCAGAACCAAACCTCTCGCACATTCAACCTTCTATACAGTTCTAGTTTATTGATGCTGCCACTGGTAACAATCACTTCAATTACCAAATCTGGAAATTCTTTATCTGTGCCAATACAGTAAGCTTCATCCGGTTCCGTACCGCCACTTTTTTCCTCTTGTCGCAGAGTTGTAGACCCAAAAGGAAAATATTCTATTTCAGCTTCTACAAAGTAAATAAGCAGCAGATCTCCAATGCGAGTTTTTCTACTTTCATGGCGACGAGAAGGTGACATAATTTCCAAAACTCCATCTAAATAAGTAACTCGATATCCTGCCGCATCTCCAATCCGATTCAGCAGTGTCTCGTATTGTTCCCAGTTGGCGCTATCGGTAATGTAGCGATCTTCAGGATCTTGGCGTTGGAGTGCTTGTTCCTTAAGTAGCGTATCTAGCTCGAACGTCAGCATTGGTATTACCTCCTTACAAGTTGTTCTAATCTTAGCTCAACTTTATTCCCAATCAAACTGCCTCCCCAAATATTCCTCTAATTCCTGATTGTAAGGTCGGAAATAATCGCTCAACCAATCGCGAACAGATTCATTGATCGGCTGGTAAGAACCGGGATTAGCATTTTGGTATTCAGACAATTGATATTCCGGCAAATCTAAGAATCTTAAAACTTGTTTGACAGTTGTCGCCGCATCTGCATAAAAATCTTCGCTTTTCAAAATTAGCAACTGTTCTCTGGGAAAGAAAGTCCGCCAGTTTTTGATAAATTCTATGTACCTACCGCGAGCTAAATAATTCCCCGGTTCTTCGCCGATGATGTATTCGGGATTTTGATTCAACCGTTCAATTTCATCGCTAATTGCTCGATCGAGCGATCGCGCTTCCCAATTTAAGCCAGCCAAGCGGTAAAATTGAGAAATCGCCCGATCGACCGGATTTCGCAAAAGTACAATCAGTTTAGCCTCTGGAAACCCGGTGTAGAGCCGTTCCGGTGCTTCCCGATAGTCAAAATAGCTCGGACTTGCTTCGCCCGTCAAAAATTCCTCTCCCGAAGGCATGGGTGGAAAATGAGCCAAATACCAATCAATCCCTCTCTCAAAGTGCCACGAAAAAAAATCCATTTCCTTTTTAATCGGAGTCAAAATTTGCGGGTGTTGAGCTAAATAAGTATACAGAGAAGTCGTGCCACACCGCTGACAACCAATAATTATAAAGTTAGGAACTTTGACGGGTTTTAAGTTCCAATTTTGTGGAACAGGCATCTTGCCTGTATCTGCTTGTGGAACAGGCATCTTGCCTGTATCTGCTTGTGGAACAGGCATCTTGCCTGTTCTCTTACTGAGAATAGATGCCAAACCTTGTTTGTAACTGACAGTTCGATAAAAATCAATCGCCTCGGCAATTTTACCTTGCCTCGTCAAAGCTTCCCCCAAATTCAGATAAGGCCAAAAAGCCTCCGGTTTAGCTGCAACAACTTCGCGGCACAAGTTCTCAACTTCATCCAGCTTGTTTTGCCTAACAAAAACTTCCCACAAATTGTAATAAAACCACCAAGGAAGATCGGGATTTATTTCTATTGCTTGGAAAAATGCCGCCGCCGCTTCCTCCCAATATTTTTGCTGGCTAAAAACAGCACCTAAATTGTAATAAGACCAGCAATCATCTGGTTTTTGGGCGACAGTTGCGCGAGATGAGGCTAATGCGCGATCCTCTTCTAGGGCAACGCTTACGCACTTTTCTTGCTGCTGCAACAACTCCTCTAATTCCGCTGACAGTTCTGCACACCTCGGCATATTTGTCAATATAAAATTGTAAATAATAAGGGCGCTTTTTGGGCGATCGTACTTGGCTAAATTCTCTCCTAACTGCAAATAAAAATCCCAATTGTCTGGTGTAATTTGCAATTGAGATTGTTCTAACACTAAGTTTAAATCCGACTCTGTTTGTCCGAGAGCGTATCCCAATTTCTCGTAAATTCCCGGCAAATTTCCGTCAATTTCAATAGCTTTTAAATACGTAGCGATAGCTTCATCCCACAGTTTTAGTTTAGTTAAAGCGTCGCCTAAATTGCAAAAAGACCAAGCAAAATCAGAGTTAAGTGCAATCTCGCAGCGGTAAGCAACAGCAGCTTCTTCCCATCGCTGAAGTTTCAGCAAAGCATCGCCCAGATTGTGATAAGACCAAGAAAAATCGGGATTTAACTCAACAGCTTTTTTGTACGCAGCGACAGCTTCCTCCCATTTTTCAAGTTTCAGCAAAACATCGCCCAAACTGTGATAAGACCAAGAAAAATTAGGATTTAATTCAATAGCTTTTTTGTAAGCAGCAACAGCCTCCTCAAACCTACCCCTTTCTTGCAGGGAATTCCCCAAATCGTGGTAATCATTATCCATGCAACACTCCTGCAAGACTCATTAATTTCTCCAGCGACTTCAAATCCACCCGCATATCTTTATGTCCCAGATATTTCTGAGTTTTGTCATCCACCAAATCGCCCAGTAAATAGTAATGTTCCAAACCGCACAAATTGCTAATCATCCAATAACAATGCGGCACGTAAAGGGGAGAAAAAATCTCAATTACCTTAGTTCCAGGACTGCAAAAAACTAGATTAGTCAACCCCCCTCCGTGAGGGGCAACAACTACTTTAGCAGCAGCCAAACACGATGCTTGTTCCGCTACCGACATCGTTTCCAACTTGACACGGCGAAACCCGAATTTTTCTAAGTATTGAATTACCTCTTCATCGTTGACGAGTCGCCGATAGGATGCTTGTTTACGGGTGATATAAATTCGCTCTGAATAGTCTGCGTTTAGTGGCTGTTGTTCATTTAAAAATGTCTGTTTGAGATATTCACACTTCCATTTAGAAACCGCGCCCGATCCGTCATAAGATATTGACGGAACTATTAATTTATCGGCAGTAATGTGTAAATTGCAGCGACTTTCTAAAAGTTTATCTTGAGGAATTCCTAATGTCTCCAAAGTTTCTGCTTGATAGGAAGAATCCGAGGCATTGACAACAAACTTATCTATAGTTTCTCTCAATCCGCTCCGCTGCAAAAGGTCAAATCGCGTCATCACATCAAACATCCAATGAAAATAAGCAGCTCCACCCCAGCGAGCCGATAAAAAAGCCACATTTCCATCGATGTGTTGAGCGGGAGGCAATTTGTCGGAAGTGATTACCAATTCAGCACAACCCATTGAAATATCAGCAACAAGTTTATTGTCTGAAGTAATCACGGCGGTAGTCACAACATCTGCCCAAGCTCGTCCGTTTGGCAATACGGCAACAAAAGCTTTTCTGGAATGACTTTGATGCTCCCAAAATCTGCGACTGCTGTCGATTGTTTTGGAATCAGATAAATTAATTTGACTCGCAGGATAGATGTCAATGCAGGTGAGGTGGGGATTGGATTCTGCTGCAACAATCAAATCTTCTGTAAACCCACAGTATTTTTTGAGAACACTTAAGGGTAATATTTGATTGCTGCATTTTTCCCGATCGCTCTCATCGGCTTCTCCTTGTTGTTCCAGAGCATAACCTATGTTATCGTAAGCTTCAAACAAATCCGGTTTAATTTGCAGGGCTTGAACTAAATTAGTGATTGCAGGTTCCCACTGCTGTTTAGCCATTAAACTCAAACCCAATCCTTCGTAACACCAACAAGATTTTGGATCGAGATTGATGCCTTTTTCATAAATGGCGATCGCCCTTTCCAATTCCCCTTGCTTCCGCAGTGCATCACCCAACTTTTTGTACAGCCAACTATGATCGGATTCTAGCTCAATAGCACGAGCAAAGGCTACTGCTGCTTCGTGCCAATTTTCTTGTGATTCCAGAACTTCCCCCAAACAATTGTACAACCAACAATCATCGGGATTTAATTCAATAGCTTTGCGGTAAGCCGCCGCGGCTTCTTCCCAATTTTCCAGTGCAACCAAAGCCTTACCTAATCTATCGTAAGACCAACAAAAATCGGGATTTAGTTCCACTAACTTGCGGTAAGCAATAGCAGCTTCCTCCCACTCAGAAAGCTCCATCAGCACATCGCCTAAATTGTTGTAACTCCAACAAAAATCGGGATTTAACTCAATAGCTTTGCGATAAGCAGCAGCGGCTTCGCCCTGTTCCTCAATCGCCTGCAAAGTTTCCCCCAAAAAGTGGTGAACCCAACTAAAATTAGGGTTGAGTGCGATCGCCCGTTGGTAAGCGGACCGAGCTTCGTCAAACAGTTCTTTCTGTTGCAGAGTTTTACCCAACTTGTGGTAAGTTAAGTAGTTGCCCGACTTAATTTTAATAGCTGTTTGATAGCGGGCGATCGCCTCATCCAAATAACCCGCATTTGCCGCAATATCGCCCAACTTTTCCCAACCCAGAGACAACAGAGTTTGCTCTTCGCCCAAACTTTGATTACAGATTTTTTTGACAATCAGTTGATAGCCTTTGTGTACAACTTCTAACTGACTTCCAAACATCTCCAAAAAAACATCTATCCCAATTTTAGTATCTTGCTCCGGACTGTCGGGAAACGTAAACTCGTAATCGTCAAAAATCATCAAGCCCCCAACTTTCACCAACCTCCAAGATAAAATCGCATCTTGCAGAGCACTGGTGGGTTTATGACAGCCGTCAATGTAAGCAACATCGTAATGTTCCGAATTCAAATTCACTAACAAATCTTGAGAGTAACCTTCTAATTCAATTACCCGATCGGCTGCTCCCGTTTTAACAATATTGCCCTTAAACTGTTGTTGATAATACAAATCTATACAAGTAATCTTTGCTGTCGGATGAGTTAAAATATTATCCAGCAGCCAGCAAGCCGACATTCCCTGAAAACTGCCAATTTCCACCACTTTAAAATCCGTAATCCCGGTAAATTCCTGCAAATGCCGTTTCCAAATAGGAATATTGTGGGTAAACCAATCTTGAGTAAATTGATAATTTTTCGCCACACACTCAGGCCAACTCCTCAATTCTGCCGCTTTTTGGTGGCAAATGATTGCTTCTTCCAATTCCCCTAATTGCGGTAAAATATTTCCTAAATCGTTGTAAGCCTTAGAATTGCTCGGATCTATTTCTATTTGGTGGCGGTAAGTGGCAATTTGTGCGTATAACTCCTGTTGTTTCGCCCGAACATCATTCAGTTGGGCGACAACTTCCGCAGCATTGGGTTCAATTTGCAGTGCCATGCTATAAAATACGATCGCACCTTCCAACAGCTTTTGTTTCGCTAAAATATTGCCTAAATTTATATAAAACTCTGCTCCATCTAACTCAATTCCCAGCAAGCTGTGGTAAATTTTCCCGCTTGCAAGTACCTCGATACCTTGACAATAAGTTGCGATTGTGCTGTCTAAACCCGAGGCGCTGCGCTTCCGCAAAACATATCCCAACTTCTGATTGATTCCCATCAAATTCTGCTCAATCTGAACCGCGTGCAGGTAAGCGCTAACAGCTTCATCCCATGATTGTTCACTGCTTAATGCAATTCCCAAATTGACATAAAACCAAGGAACATTGGGATTTATTGCAATAGCTTTGCGGTAGCAAATAATAGCTTCGTGCCACAGTTGTTTTTGAGCCAAAGCTTCCCCTAAACAATTGTATGTCCAGTAGGAATTATCATTAATTTCAAGAGCCTGACGGTAACATTTAATAGCTTCATCCAACTCGCGCTTCTGCACCAAAACATTACCTAAACCCACGTAAGCACGAGCGTACTTGGGATTGAGTTCAATGCTTTTGCGGTAACAGGCGATCGCCCGATCTAATTCTCCTCTCTCCGCCCAAGTTTTACCCAAACTGTGGTAAGATTCAAACGAATTTGGATTGATGGCAATGGCTTGTCGGTAATTGGCGATCGCCTCATCCCACCGCTTCTGACCAACCAACATTTCTCCCAAATTGTGATAAGCTGTTGCCAGTTGCGGGTTTAATCGAATTGCCCGCGCATAACACTCCATAGCACGATCGAACTTTCCCAATTCAACCAAACTATTTCCCAGAGTCACGTGCTCATCAGCAGTTGCCCACTTCGGCTCAATATTAAAAGCTTGATACCAACAGTCTGCCGCCTCTTCTGGCTTCTCTAACTGCGTCCAAATTCTCGCCAACTGCCGATAAACAGCAGCAAAATTCGGCGCTAGCGAAATCGCTTTTTCACAATTGGCGATCGCCTTTTCCCACTGTTTTGCTTGAGAATACAAAATGCCGAGATTAGCATAAACTTCCGGCAAATTTGGATTGCGATCGATCGCCCTTTCATACCACTGCTTAGCTTGCTCGATTTCACCTCGAACCTGCATCACCTTTCCCAGCGTCTGGCAAGCGACAGCCAAATTCGGTTCAATTTTCAACGCTGACTCGCAAGCAGCAACTGCCTCATTCAACTTTCCTTCGGCTAAATAAAGTTCTGCTTGCCGACTCAAATCAACCGCTGCCTTTTCCATCTTCTCAATCGAGGGCATAATTAAACTTGCTCCAGACACCAACTAACTCAAACCCACCACCTCAACCATCCTTTTCAGCGAACTCAAGTTCACTAAAATATCCTCAGTCAGCGAATTCTGATACATCAACTGTCTAATAGGATAGCATTCAAAAGCCTCCCCCGTTAAAAAGTAATGTTCCAACTGCAAATATTGACTGATTCCCCAGTAATAATGGCTGATATAGTGAGGCGACACCAACTCAATTACTTTAGTTCCCGGGCGACAAAAAATTGTATTTGTCAACCCGCTGCCGTGGGCTGCAACTATTACCTCAGCATGGTAAAAATGAGCAATTTGCTCTGCCAAAGACAAGGACTCAGGTAAAATAGAAACAAAGCCAAAGTTCTCCAAAACCTCAACCACATCTTCCTCGTTCAAAACTCGTCGGTATCTTGCTTTGCTGCGGCTGATGTAAATGCGTTTTGGATAGCTTGAACTAGGTAGAATTCCCTTGAGAAACTCCCGCCTCAAAAAATCCATCGCCCACCCAGAAGGCCAGCCCAAATATCCCGCAAAAGACGGCACAATTAACTCGGTTGCTTGAATGTGAGGCAAGCGATCGCTCTCCAAGACTTTTTCTTCGGGAATGCCCAGAATTCTTAGACTTTCCCGCTGAAATTGGTGCTGACAACTATTCACCAAAAACCAATCAATTTCCGCCAAATCCCTACCGCTGAGCCGCAGCAATTCTATCCTAGGCAAAACGTCAACCATCCAGTGAAAATAGACATTTCCCGACAAACCAGAAAGCACCGCCACGCTGCCGTCAATTTCCTTGAGAGATGGAAAAGATTCTAACTGAAAAACGCTGTGTTTTCTAATATCATGTTTTTCGCATCCAGGTAAAAACCCCGGATAATCTCTCGACACATCAGCCAACAAATAATTGTCAGGAGTAATTACAGCGATCGCCTTGCAAATCAGCCAATAATTTTCCTGCGGCACAATCCAAACTCGCCCGTTAGAAATCTTTGCCACAAAAGTCTTGGGCGACTCCACAGGTATCGGTTGCGAGTTGGACAAACGACAAACTCCCCAACCCAAATGCACCGGATCGAACCACTTAGAAAGTCGCTGCAAACACAGCCCGCAAGTTAACCCGGCACAATCGGAATTTGCTAATGTGGAATTGGATCTGGCAAATTGGGAATTCGGAATATTTTCTGCACTTGCTTGGGGTGCAGGTTTCCAAAATATTTCCACATAATTGTCAGCATCCAACTTAGCATTAACCAGCCAATCCCAAGTCGATAAATAAATACCGTGAGGAGGTTTTATAGAAGTGCTATCTGACCAGATAAAACTCTGTTTTTTCCACTCTTTCTGCTCTCCATACCCGTGCAATTGCAACTCTAAAACTTTTTGATAATAATCGATCGCCCGTTCCCAGCGCCCCTGTTTTTCCAGCAGTTTTGCCAACTCAAAATAAACCTGCGGTAAAGCAGGTTGAATCGTCAAAGCTATGCGGTAAACTGCAATTGCTGCGCTGAACCGCTGTTGCTGGGCTAAGGAATTTCCCACCCGCCAGTAAATCTCTGCATTTTGTGGCTGAATTTGCAAAGCTTTTTGATAATAAGCGGTGGCCGATTCATGTCCGCCGTACTCTGTTAAAGCATTTCCCAAATGCAAGTAAATTTCGGCTAAATTATCGCAAATTTCAGCAATTGGTAATTGGGCATTGGGAATTGGGCATTGGGCATTGGGAATTGGGCATTGGGCATGGGAAATAGTTTCTTTTTCTTCCTTCTTCCTGACATCCGTTACATCCGTTACATCCGCTACAAAATCCGTTGCCGAACTTCCTTCTTCCTTCTTCCTTCCAGTTAGTGCTGTGAGAAATCGATCGCACGCAGCGATCGCCCTTGACAATTCATCATCTTCTACCGCCGCAACTCTGCGCCTGTCTCCTAAGCGGCAGTAAGCCTCAACAAAATCAGGCTTCAGAGCTATCGCCCGCTCAAAATAAGGCATGGCTTCAGCAATTTTGCCCAAAACCATCAAAGAAAACCCGGCGTCTGTATAGCCTGAAATATAGTCGGAATTTATATCGATCGCGCGATCGAAACAAGCAACCGCCGCCGAATGTTCCCCCTGTAATTGCCACGCTTTCCCCAGATTGTAGTGAGCCAAAACCATGTCCGGCTCCAACTCAATAGCTGTGAGGTAAGATGCGATCGCCCGATCGGGACTTTTGTCCAGCAAGGCTTGACCCAAATTATTGTGCAGCGTCGCCCAATCCGGCTTAATCTCGATCGCCCGCTGGTAAACATCGATCGCCTCAGCAGCGTGATCGTCCTTGAGCAAAATCACACCCAGATTGCTGTAAGCTTTAACGTAATCCGGCGCCAAGGCAATCACCTGTCGGTAGGTATCCATTGCCGCTGTGAGCTGACTATTTTCATCTAAAACCACAGCCAGATTGTATAAAGCATCGAGATAATCCGGTTTTTGGGCGATCGCCTTTCGGTAACAGTCGATCGCCCCCAACAAATTACCCTGCTTGTGAAAAACATTTCCCAAGTTATAATGAACTTGCGCCCAATCTGGTTTCAAATCCAGAGCTTTTCGGTAGTGAAAAACCGCCTCATCCAGCCACGCATAGTCGCTGTAAAGTTGACCCAAATAAGCATGAGCCAGAAAAAACTGGGGCGAAATCTCCAAAGCTTGCACAAAAGCGTCTCTTGCCGCCGTCGGATCGCCTTGAGCTTCGAGAATTTCGCCTAAAGTCGTGTAAGCGGAGGGCGAAAATGGTTGAAGTTCGATCGCCTTTTTGCAAAACTCGATCGCCTCAGTTAACTTCCCCCGGTTCAAATAAATTTGGGCTTGCCGGATATATTGTTCAGTGCTCATTGCTAGCCAGCAGTTGCGGTTTCTTTACCGCTTCAGTAAAACTTAGAAATTCTAATTTAAAAACTTTTTAAGCTGTTGCGGCATTTAAATTGTATGTCCAAAAAAATTAAAGTTTTGTGGGGAGTAGGGGTTGGGCCTAAGAGCCCGCCCTGAATATACAATTTAAATGCGCGACAGCTTATTTATATTTTGCCCGATCGGGCGATCGATTAATTTTATCAATAACTGTCGATCGATTTTTTTTAACTGCCCCTGCTGTAGTTCTTGCATTGAATATTTCAACCTCACCCCGCTTGTAGCAGAGTGAGGTTGAAATCCTTTAAAACTATCGGCTTTGTGAGAACAGTCCCGAATCTTATCCGGTGCTGCCCCACAACAGCCAGTTGTTTTAGAACAACTCGAAGTTGTTCGAGGTAATCGTCAGGCCAGGCTGCAACTGAGCAATAGTTAGCACTCCGTTGTTGCTGTTGAAGTACAACGCACCGCTTGTTGGGTCGTAGACTAACTTGTTCGTCGTGGCTGCTCCTGGGGCGGCTGCGTTGAAACCAGAAACGACAACAAACTCGCTTGCCTCGAAGCTGCTACCCAAACCAGCGAACACACCGCCCTGCTTCAAGCGGATCTTATCTTCGCCTGGGGTAAAGTCAGTGATCGTGTCTACGCCATAATCGCCACCGCTGGAGAAGAAGTAGAACGTATCGCTGCCAGCACCGCCCGTGAGCACATCAGCGCCTCTGTCGCCAGAGATAAAGTCATTGCCAGCACCGCCATTGACAGTATCGTTATCTTTACCGCCGTACAGGCTGTCGTTGCCGTCGTCGCCGCCGACAACATCGTTGCCTTGGCCGCCAAAGACTGTATCGTTGCCACCGCCACCGAGTACGGTGTCGTTGCCTCTGTCGCCAGAAATCAAGTCATTGCCATCGCCGCCGTCTACGAGGTCATCACCTTTACCAGCAAAGATGAAGTCATCGCCGCCGCGGCCAGCGACCACATCGGCGCCGCTGCCTGAAAGGATGGTATCGTTGCCGTCGCCGCCGCCGACACTGTCATTGCCGCCGCCGGTAATAATCAGGTCGTTGCCACCGCCACCAGCGACCACATCGTTGGCCCCAAAAGTCAGGATGATATCGTTGCCTGCGCTGCCGTTCAACCTGTTGTCGGCTTGGGTGCCGATAATGTTTGAGCCACCGCCTGGTAGAGTTACTGAACTTACTGGCTGTGTTGGATTAGTTACCTGTGTCATTTACACTCCTCCTAAAAGATCAATCATTTTTCTACAATACACTTTTCCCTCCAAAGGGATTCAATAAATGAAACCGGACATCGGTTGAGACCCTAATTGACCCGGCTGCTATAAGCTGTCATGTAATTTAAATTGTCAGCAGCGAGCCTCGGAGCGCGAGTTGAATCCTGTATTCGTTGAGCAGCAAATCTCGGTTGTTTCCTGCTTTTGACTCTCGACTCCACCACTGCCTCCTCTAACACGAAAATATTCCACTTAAACGTTTGCGAGTTTACCATAATGACTGTCGGTGTGGCTAGTCATTATTAAAACAATAGCCGGAAGATACACAGAGACCATTTTTAATGGGAGTATGCTCTCAAGATTGAGAAGTTGCACCGGGCCCTTGGCACTGTCATCGCCGGAGAGTTCGATCGCCCGCAATGGGGCTGGAACTGAGCTGCGATTTCTTTTAAGTACACTGTACTTGACCAGACTTTTGATTTTCGCCAATAGTTCCCCAGAAATCAATATTTTTTAACTGGCTTTGAAAGCAAGCCGGCGCACGCTGGAGACCGTATTTAATCAAAAGTGCGTCCCAACCCAGTCGCAGACGGACTTTTGAGCCTCATCACCTTGATGTTTCTAGCCAAATAACTCACGCTCAACGCAGGATTTTGGCTAAAAAACCCAGTTTTTCAACCACAATCCGTCATTTCAACCATGATCGGTATCCATCCGGACAATCATACAATGCAGCGCTCGTCTTTTGGTGAAGTTGGGATGAATGGTGGACCGATAGATTTGTGACGGTACTGTCACTAGATTTTAGATTTTAGATTTTAGATTTTAGATTTAGTCCACAGATGAATCTGGGAACTGGAACTAGGATATAAAATTTGGGGCTGCTGGCGACTCCTGCCCCAGTTATGGGTTAGCCCAATTGTAGTTATGAATAATTTACCTGTTTATCATGAATGCTGAAGCCGTCATTTTTTTGATAGCATCTATCGGACCCCATGTAAAATTCTTACCTCGATACTCGCCGGATATATCTCCGAGCGAGTTGTAGTGGGCAAAAATCAAAGCGATTTTCCGTTCTGAGGGAGATCCACCTTCAAATGTTCTTGATGAAGCGATTACTAAAGATATAAATGCTTTTACTGATGAAAATGCTTGACCATCCTTTCATCACTCTGGTCTCTTTTGAGAACAAATTAAATAGTTAAATTTTGTGGTACATTCGATGGCTAATACCTGTGAATTAAAGTATTAAGTTTTTAGCCAATAGTTGTTTGCTAATTGTTGTTAACTTCGAGCTGATCATTAACGATTAGCAATTTCCCGGAAATTTGGTTCCGCATTCATTCAGAGAAAATCTCTACTATTTATTCCTAGCGGTGTGCTGCTAGTTGCGCTGGTGACGCGTTGGAATTGCTCTGACTATCGTACTTGTAGATGTGAGCGTCACTCTCGAAAATATAATTGATGGAAGTAGCTCCATAGTATGCCAGCGCTAGCAGCGACAATAGATGAAGAACTCTATAAATTGGTTTCTCAGATACTTGGTTCATTTTGACTCCTACTTTTTATGCAAATAACGAATTTGGATACTGTGACGGCACTTTTTTTTAGAAGTTCCCCAACATCTCGCACCTCTAAAAATGTAGCTGGCTCCTGTTATACACTCCTGATGCCCGATCGCCCAAAATAAGTGGTACCTGAGATTTGAAACAGTTTTTGTTGCCTATTTCATATTGCAGTCTCTGCCTTGAATTGTGTATCTAACTGCGGTAAGAGTTAGGGATTTTGGGCGCAAACGAACTCTACAATTTCCTGTGTAGAGCTACTACGATTTGAAGAAAGGGAGCTGAAAAAGCTTAAAGGGCAAAGAGTCTAGCGGTTTTTCCACGCCTCGCCAGGATTTTCCCACCTTCGATTAATGGTACGTAGCGGCCGGAAGCAATAAAACTTCTTAAGTTGGTCAGCGGCAGGCGAAAATATGTCTGAAGTTATATTTTTGCAAGCAACAGGCCATGTTAAATTACATATTAATTTTGAGCTTGGTTGAGGTGGCCGATAATTTTTGAGGAAAAAAATGTTGCGGTCGCTGTCCGATAATTTCGCTCTGACAGTTTTGCCTAAACAATTTTGACAATCAAGCATCCAGGATACAAGCCCCCGGATTCATTCCGAAAGCAGACTCAGGACCCAGAAATAAAAAACCTGTATCCGATAAAGGAGCCCCCGAATTTATCCGTGGGGTCAATGCTTCAATTCTAAAATCTAAAATCTAAAATCTAAAATCTAAAATCTAAAATCTAAAATCTAAAATCTAAAATCGATTGACTGAGCCGCACCCTTAATTCACAATGTGACAGAAGAAAATTAGGCATCAGTCGATTGGATACTTCGGCGTGAGACCTTCGGCGAGCGCTGAGTCAATCTCGCTTAGTTGAACGATTTGAGATTTGAGATTTTTTCATTCAACAGAGAAATCGGAGAGCTTGAAGAAAAGCCTAAAATTAAGGGCTGCTAGCGACTCCTGTCGGAAACTTGTAGCCGTTTTTGGGCGGGTTCAAAAAGCAGAAGGCAGAATTGGATATCGGTAAAAAAATACTGTTTTAGGATTCAGAATTTTTATTGGATTCTACCTTCTCGCTGCATTTCTTTACAATTAAACAAGATAAATTACTCGCTGCCAGGAGCGATGCACGCCGAATAATTTAGGGCGAGATAAGCGACTGTGTTGAAGCCAGTTACTTCCACAATTTTTTATAATTCTTGATCGCATTGAGCTGTTTTTACCACAGACTTTTTGCTGGTAATTTGCAAAAGGGATAGGGGCAGAACAACAGGCCAAAACAGAGGCCCCATTATTAAGGCTATCCAAGATATCACGTCTTTTTTAGATGTCGCAGTATCATTCAAAAAACTTTTGAACCAAACAAGAAAAACGATTAAGGCAATCGAAAAGTAGCTAATCATTATCATTTTTTTACCTCCCTGTCTATAGATGGGATAGAAGTATTTATAATTATTGTATCTCAGGCCGTGGCTCGCCGATCGCAACTTTATGCCCTGAGCTGCAAGCTGCAAGTGTCTAAAACCCAAAGTTTCACAGCTAACCAAGTACATAGCCTGCGATGTTAAGCGGACGTACTCCCGCTGCGCGACGGCATTGGGAACTCAAATCCTTGCGCTCTGAGCTTTTCGAGGTTTTGTCAAACCTTGAGGCTACCACCCCTATCATAGCTTATGCGATCGAGGTCTTGGGTTTGCTGTGATTTAAATCACGTATACTGGCAGACTTCGGTCACAAATCGAGCCAAGAACGATCACACAGCTTACCCGACTGCAATCACCCTACTCTTTTGTCAAATGCTCGATATTATAATAGTCGAGTTCAACGAGATTTCATGCAAGCTCTGACTTTAAAATCTGATCGAGCGATCGCTGAACTGTTCTATCAAGTCACTCATTCAGGCAATCTGACTCGCACTCAAAGCCACGGATTGCGCGAACTCTGCCAAAGCGCTCTCAGCGAAGACGCCAGAGATGCAGTCAACCGCCTGCTGCACGCCATCCGCCGCGGATGGGTCAGGATTTCCGATTAGTCTCCTCACACAAGAAGTGGAGATGAGTATTTCTACTTTCTCTCCTGTCAAGCTTTGCCAACAATAAGATTTTCGTGAGTAGGTCGCTCCATTAACCCTCTCAAAAAAAAATTGTACTGCGATCGAAAACCTCGAACCGGTTTCTTGAAGAAGCCGGGATTTTTGATTTGAAGCAGCCAGTCGATTTGAGATTTGAGATTTGAGATTTTAGATTGACTTCACAGATGAATCTGGGAGCTTGAACTAGAGCTTAAAATTTGGGGCCGATGGCCGCTCCTGTCGGAAACTTGTATCGGTTTTTGGGGGGGTTATTAAGTATATCCACGGAACAAAGACCACACCAAGAAACTAGGTAAATGTAGGTAAAAGCGAGTTTCTAAACAGGCTAAAAGTTTTACCTTGAATTAAGCCATGCGATTTAGCTAGCAGTCATTAGTAATCTCTTAATAGATAAATCTTAATTTATTTGTCACCGTTTCTTAACCAAAAGTAGAGATGTGGGGGTTGCCAGAAGCGAGGAATCGGGACGGGGTTTGTGTTTCAAGTAGCAGGGCTATCGAGGACATATCCGATTCCCTAGTCAGGCTGACACAAATCACTCATCAAGAGCCAATGGATCACATTTACTCCCGTAGTTGAATCACATAAAAATTGGAAAAATCAGTCAATACTGTCAAGAGTGAGTTCAAAAAAAAACACATGATGACAACCCAAACGCTTTTACCTCAATTTACGATTGCAGAGCTAGTCTTTCAGGTATATCACTCCGGTCTGCTGACTCCCACTCACCGACAACAGCTCAAGACAGCCCTGTTAAATGACTGTCTTACCGAAGAAGATCAAACAGCCATCAACCGCTTGCTCCACGCCGTTCGCCGAGGCTGGCTGAAAGTTGTAGATTAAAGTCGGTTCTAAATTTTTTGCCACTACTCTTTAAATGCACTGTCACTTGAAGGCAGAATTAAATCCCCTTAAAAAAATCAGGCATTAGCCTAAATGTAGGGTGCGCCACAGGCACCCTGCCGTTTTAACTTCTATTTTCTCAGCTTATTTAGTCAGAGATTGTGCCGTCAGGCATCATAGCCTCTCTCAAATTCGCTTCATTCAAATTTGTCCCGCGCAAAGAAGCTTGATGCAAGTTTGCTCCCCGGAGATTTGCTCCCTTAAGGGAAACTCCGCTCAAATCTGCTTGATGGAGATTTGCACAGCTCAAGTTAGCTCCGCTCAAATCGGCTCCCTTCAAATCAGCTTTTTCCAGATTTGCTTCCGTCAAATTAGCCCAACTCAGATTTGCTTGAGTTAGGTTAGCACGGCTGAGGTCAGCTTGTGTTAAGTTCGCATCGGTTAAATTTGCTTTGCTCAGGTTGATTCCGCAAAGCTTTACTTCTGTCAAGTTGGCACCTTGCAAGTTAGCGTTAACTGCATAAACTTGAATCAAAATTGCCCCCTGAAGGTTTGCATCTCTCATGTCTGCACCCCTGAGACTCGCCCCCGTTAAATCGGCCCCGCTGAAGACGACACTCCGCAAGATGGCTCCGCTCAAGTTCGCTCCCACCGCCTCGCATTCGCCAAAATTAGCGGACATGAGGTTGGCTTGGGAGAGGTTGGCTTGACTGATATCTGCTTGATACAGATTAGCTCTGTAGAGGGTGAGACCGATCGAATTTGCACCTTTTAAATTAGCGTGACTCAGGTCAATATCGCGCAAATTTGTCCTTGACATATGGGCACCACTCAGGTCTACTTTGTGAAAAACCCGTTCTCCGCCTGCATACCGTCTGAGAAGTTCATCTGCATCCATGTCATTTTCCCCAAAATAATTAATAATACCTTTGATATTTAAATAATATTAGGAATGAGTGACCTTTACGTTTCTTGGTCTGAATACCATCGAAAAATTGAGGATTTGGCTGTAAAGATTGATGAATCTCAGTGGAAATTCGATCGAATTGTCTGTCTGGCGAGGGGAGGGCTGCGGGTTGGGGATACTCTGTCGCGGATTTTCGACAAACCTTTGGCGATTTTAGCGGCCTCGTCTTATGGTGGGGCCGAGGGAAATGTCCGGGGCGCGATCGAGTTTGCCCGCGATTTGACAATGGTGGGCGATAATTTGGGCAGCCGCATTCTCCTGATTGACGATTTGGTGGATTCGGGAATTAGTTTAGAGCAAGGTATCGCTTGGCTGAAGAGTCGCTACGGCGAGGATATTCAGGAAATTCGGACTGCTGTACTCTGGTACAAGGCTTGTTCTGTTGCAAAGCCGGATTATTATGTAGATTATTTGGCTGACAATCCTTGGATTCACCAACCTTTTGAAATGTACGAAAAGATGAGTGCCGCTGATTTGGCGGCGAAAGTTGCGAGTTAGTCTATAAAAGGCTAACATCTGGTCAACTTTTTATAGGGTTTTGCCGATATTTTGCACTTTTTGGCATAATCCGTCAGCGGTGGAAACCCGTGTCTCATAGCTAAAGTCCTCTCAAAGAAAACTGAATATTTATTAAGGTTGGGCAGTCGGTTTGAACTCAGATGTTGCACCATTCTCAATCAGCTTTTTATGAACAGGCAAGATGCCTGTTCCACAAGAAAATTCACTCTTTGTGGAACAGGCATCTTGCCTGTTCCTGAGCATGGTGCAAGATATAAGTTTCAACCGACTTTAGCTATGAGACGGGGAATTAATGCACTCCTAGGGCTTGTGGGTAAGTGCAAGTCTGCTGATACAATTAGCGAACCGAAAGAATACGATCGCCCAATTCCATACTATCTGCCAAAACTTCCTGTCGCGCCCACCTATCCGCCGCCAAAATATCGTCTAAACCAGGACTTTCACAGTTATCGGCTTGATGTTTGTCGCACGCCTTTTCAATCAACTTGGGAATATCCAAAAACTGAATTTTCTCCTGCAAAAATAGTGCTACCGCCTGTTCGTTTGCCGCATTCAGCACCGCAGGCATCGAACCGCCCGCACGTCCCGCCGCATAAGCCAACTGCATACAAGGATACTTTTCGTGGTCTGGTTCTCGGAAAGTTAAATCCCCAGCTTTTACCAAATCCAGCCGTTCCCAATCTGTATGAATTCGCTCCGGCCAAGACAAAGCGTAAAGCAGCGGCAAACGCATATCCGGCCAGCCCAATTGCGCCAAAACTGAGGTATCTTGCAGCTCAATTAACGAGTGAATTATGCTCTGAGGATGGATGACAATATCAATGTCGTCATAATCCATTCCGAATAAGTAATGAGCCTCGATTACTTCTAATCCTTTATTCATCAAAGTAGCAGAATCAATCGTGATTTTCTGCCCCATCGACCAATTCGGATGTTTCAAAGCATCGGCTACTGTTACTCCTGCTAATTTGTCGATCGGCAAATCTCGAAAAGAACCCCCCGAAGCAGTGAGAATAATTCGCCGCAACCCGCCAACCATAACACCTTGCAGGCACTGAAAAATTGCTGAATGTTCCGAGTCAGCAGGTAATATTTTAACGCCGTATTTTTCGATTAAGGGGTTGACAACAGGGCCCCCTGCGATTAATGTTTCTTTATTGGCTAAGGCAATATCTTTGCCTGCTTTGATAGCTGCAATTGTTGGCAGCAAACCGGCACAGCCAACTATGCCCGTGACGACGGCTTGAGCGTCGCCGTATTGGGCCACTTCGACAACGCCTGACTCGCCAGCAAGTAAAATAGGTTGAGGGTCGAGATCGGCGATCGCCTCCTTCAATTCCAGTAATTTATCTTCGTCGCAAACCGCGACAATTTCCGGTCTAAACTGGCGAATTTGCTGGGCCAGCAACGTTACATTTCGTCCGGCGGTTAACCCGACAATCCGAAATTGATCCGGGTATTGAGCTACAATATCCAGAGTTTGAGTGCCGATGGAGCCTGTGGAGCCGAGAAGAGTTATTGCTTTCACAATTTTTTAATGTTTTGTGGATTATTCTAATATTACGATTGCGGGGATAAAAATTAGTGGTTAACTATTGCGTGGAAAGCACATTCGATGGAATCATATTTTGAGTGACCGAAACCATCCAGGATACAAGCCCCCGGATTCATCCGTGGAGAAATAAAAAACCTGTATCCGATACACAAGCCCCCGAATTTATCCGTGGGGTCAATCTAAAATCTAAAATCTAAAATCTAAAATCTAAAATCGATTGACCACCTAGTGCCAGATTTCATGCAGAATAGGGAAAATGTTGCTGATGACCGTGAGGACATCAGTGTCTCGATCGCCGAAAATATAGAGGAAAGTCGATCGCAGCTACCGTCGAGTTTGGTTTGGGCGATCGCAACTGCGGCGGCAATTTTCTTTTTGTGTAGCAGTTTACGCCACGCTTTATTCCAATCAACTGCTTTCGATTTGGGAATTTTTGACCAAGCAATTTACTTGATCAGCCAAAACCAAACGCCTTTTTCTTCTTTAATGGGGATTCATATTTTGGGGGATCACGCAGCGGTAATCTATTATCCGCTAGCTTGGCTGTACAAAATTTACCCGGATGTGCATTGGCTGCTGTTGGTACAAGCAGTTGCTTTATCCCTAGGGGCTTGGCCTACCTGGAGTTTAGCGCGTTTGGCAGGTTTGAATCAAGAACAATCTCGTGCGATCGCATTGATTTATTTGCTCTATCCGGTGGTATTTAACATCAATTTATTTGATTTTCACCCGGAAGTAATCGCTTTACCCGCACTTTTGGCAGCAATTTTGGCTGCGCGTTTAAATAAAATTGTGTGGTTTTGTACCGCTATTCTGTTAGTTCTCAGTTGCAAGGCGGTTTTGTCCCTAACCGTTGTTGCGATGGGTTTCTGGCTGTTTTTTTGCGAAAAAAAGCAACGGTACGGGGCGATCGCACTTTTGCTCGGTGCAGCTTGGTTTTTGATAGCTTCCCAGAAAATAATCCCCTTTTATAGCGGCAGCGAAGTCGCTGGAGTCGGGCGCTACAGCTATTTAGGAAAATCCGTACTAGAAATCATCATTAATCTCATATTAAAACCACAGTTAGTTTTAGGAAAAATCCTTTCCTTTGATACATTCAAATATTTATTTCTCCTCACCTTACCTGTGATTTGGCTGCTATTGCCATTTTCTGGCAAACTACGCCTACAATATTTAACAGCACTAATTCCTGCCATCCCTACCCTGCTAATAAATATCCTCTCTGACTTGTCATTTCAACGCAGCTTAGCCTATCAGTATTCAGTGCCTGTAATTCCATTTTTATTTTTAGCAGTAATCGCGAAGGAAGAAACAAGGAACAAGGAAGAAATAAAAGGCAAGAAGGAAGAGGATCAAGCAAATAAGCAACATTTTTTAACATTGGTCAATCTGCCACAAATTACAAAATTCCGAATTTCTCAACTTTGGCAGGGAATTCAATTGCCGAAAATCATGATAATTTGGTCATTACTAATTTTTCTATGTGTGGGCGAATATAAAGATTTTTATCTGTACCTAAATAGACTAGATACCTGGCAAGCTACACGCGAAGCAGTCGCACAAGTTCAACCGCAAAGCAGTATTTTAACAGATAATAGACTTGCCCCTCACTTTGCCCACCGCCCAATAGTAAAATTGCTGTCACAAATTTCGCCCCAAACCAATTTAGCTGAATTTCAATACATATTATTAAACCTGCGCCATCCCTGGCCTGATACTGAAAAACTTGGTGCTACTTTAGCAAATAAACTTAAAACTTCTCCCGATTTTAAATTAACTTATCAAAAAAACGAAGTCCTGCTATTTAAACGAAGGGCTGATTAAACCACCAATAAAATGCTAACTTTAAAATCCCTAAAATCTCATCCAGTAGTTTTAATGATTGTCGTGACAACGATAGTCTTATTTGCCGCCAGCAGCGCGCGGCACGCTTTGTTTCAGTCAACTGCATTCGACTTAGCAATTTTTGACCAAGCAATTTATTTAATCTCCCAAAATCAAACGCCATTTTCCTCTTTAATGGCAATAAATATTTGGGGCGATCATGCCGCTTTTATTTTCTATCCACTAGCTTTACTGTACAAAATATATCCAGATGTTCACTGGCTTTTTTTAGTGCAAGCTGTTTCCCTAGCTTTAGGCGCTTGGCCGAGTTGGAGTTTGGCACGTCAAGCGGGATTAAACGAACAAAAAGCAATTGCAATTTCAGCCGTATATCTGCTTTATCCCGCAGTATTTAATGTCAACCTCTTCGACTTCCACCCAGAAGTAATTGCTTTACCAGCCCTGCTAGCAGCAATCTTAGCCGCGAGGCTGAATAAAACCTTGTGGTTTTGTGCTGCTGTTGTATTAGTTTTGAGCTGCAAAGCCGTGCTATCTTTAACTGTGGCAGCGATGGGTTTGTGGCTGTTATGTTTTGACAAAAAACGCAATTTTGGACTCATAGCTCTCTTTCTAGGCGCGGGTTGGTTCCTGGTAGTTACTCAGGCAGTTATACCGTATTTTAATCAAGGAAGAGAACACGCGGGTATCGGGCGATATCAATATTTGGGAAACTCGGTTTTTGAAATTGCTATTAATTTAATAGTAAAGCCAAATCTAGTTTTAGGGCGTTTGTTTTCTTTAGATACTTTTGAATATTTAGCGTTATTGCTATTACCTGTAATTTTGTGGCTGTCCCCGCGTCATCTGTCATCTTTAATTAGTGCTGTGCCGATGTTGGGGATGAATATTCTTTCCGATATCCCCGCTCAGCGGGATTTAATTCATCAATATTCTGTGCCGATACTGCCGTTTTTGTTGGTTGCTGTAATTTCCAGTTTAGCAGCTAGCAATCAGCAAAAGGGAAAGACAATATTTGATAGATTGCCAATTCCTAATTATCCATTGCCTAGAGTCCTTGTAATTTGGTCGTTGATTGCTTTCTTAGCTTTAGCGAAGTACGGCTATTTTTGGACTATTTATTTAAAGGGGCTCGACACTTTGCCAGCTACCAAAGAAGCAATTTCTCTTGTTGAAACTAAAGGCAGTGTTTTAACAAATGCTCAGATTGCCCCGCACTTAGCGCACCGCCCTGTAGTAAAATTAACTCAGGCTAACGCGCCGCCTGCAAATCTCGCAGAATTTGATTATGTATTGCTGAACCTCAGATATCCTGGCTGGATGAGCGATCGAGAATTTGTTAAAAACCTAATAACTCAACTAAAAAACACCCCTCAATTTCAACTAAAATATCAGCGAGACGACATATATCTATTCACTAAAAGTCATTAGTCAGCAGTCAACAGTCAACAGTCAACAAATTCGCGCTAATCCTCCACTTTCAAACCCCTTCTTGCCAACTTCACGTAAGTTTTCACAGTTTCATAAGGCATTTCCAAATCAGCAGCAATATCAAACAAAGATTCCCCCAATTCCCGGCGCGCCAAAATCGTTGCCCAAGTTTCCGCAATCTCAGCAGCGCGACTTCCACCTTTACGCTTTCTGTGCGCCATAAACTTCTGTGTCAATTCATCTATTCGCGCCGCCAATACGCTTTGTATTGACACTTCAGGTAGGGCTTCTGTCAACCATTGTGCTCGCGTTTGTCCCAATCCAAAAGTTGTTTTGTGGCCAGTGCCACAGTAAGGCGCTAACCGCCCCAAAGCATAAAATAATTGTACAAAATCAGGGCGATTGTGAGCCGATCGCCCTAGCCCAAATTCCACAGCCCCAGTGAATCCCGTTACCATGCCTTTTTTGCCCGCCGCTACCTTTTGCGACTCCAATTTGTGGCGGCTAATAATTGCATTTTCATCAATCCAACTCAAAAATTCTGCTTGGTCAAAATTTACCCCAGAAAAGTTATTCCAGCGACGCAAATAGCTGTGAAAAACATTTTCGGGAACTGGCAAAGGGAAGTGATGGCCTTTGCTACGAAAGCTTGTAGGAGTCACGAAACTAAGTTTGATGGTTGGCGAAAATGGAGGTTCTGCTGTTAATAATTGCTGGTAAGTGGTGGGAGCAAAAGCAATATCCCAAGAGCGAATTAGCAGCGGAGCATTTCGCAAATCTATCTCTTGAGGCAAATTTTGTAGCCACTGACTCAGCCACTGCACTACTGGCTTGGAAAGTCCTGTTACGTACCAGCGGTAAATTCGATCGCCCAAAAGCTGAAATTCTTTGCCGCCAGGGAGCAAATCACCTTCCAATCGCGAAATAGTAAAGGCTTTTTCTGACTGTTCATCGTGCAAAAGTTGCGATAAATCCGGGTCAGTTTGCTGTACTTGACCTAAAAACCAAGCGTGCAAACCTATAGCATACTGCGCGTACAGATAGCTAGCAGCGCGGGGAGTCAATTCAAACACTAATCCGACTAACTCGGTGTCAGCCGGCCAAATCAGCCCAGAAGGAGGAGATTTTTTACTGGGAGTGCGGTTCGGGGAAGTTGCCATCAGATGCCGTGCCTATAGCCGTCACAGAAAGAGCGCCGTGCTATCTTATCCGATTTTTATCCCCTTTGGGGGATGATAGTTGAGGGCGATCGATCGCCCAAATCTTTTGGTAGCTCCAAAAACCCGGTCTGCAGCAAGTTTCCCGCACTCTCCGGGATAGACAAAAACCACTAAAAAACCAACAACCTAAAACTCAATCTTTGTCAAGGTTTTCTTCCTTGTAACTAAACAGAAATATACCAGTGTTTAAAATCACTTTCTGCGCTACAATTGTCAAAAGCTCGTAGCATCCTCAACTCCGATCCTAAACTATGAACACAACAGAAAAATCTAAACTCTCCAACGAAAAAACTTTGGAGGCGATGAAGAATTTCTCCGAAACCTACGCCAAGCGCACGGGAACTTACTTTTGTTCTGAACCTTCCGTCACTGCTGTCGTGATAGAAGGACTAGCAAAACACAAGGATGAACTAGGCGCTCCCTTATGCCCTTGTCGCCATTACGAAGATAAAGAAGCCGAAGTAAAAGCCGCCTACTGGAACTGTCCCTGCATTCCCATGCGCGAGCGCAAAGAGTGTCACTGTATGTTATTTCTGACGCCCGATAACGATTTCGCGGGAACTACTCAGGAAATAGGAATGGATCAAATTCAAGCTGTCAGAGATACTATGTAATCGGTTAAGTAGGCGGTCGTGAAATGGCAGTAGTTTTGAAAACAGGTCCTTATTTTTCCTATTTTTAAGACTTAGCTATAAAAAAAATCGATCGCCGCCTACTCAAATATACATCTGCCATCTAAAATCCCCCATCCCCAATCGAATGACAGAGGAAATTTCGATCGAGTTTTGGCAAGGCATTGAACAGTTTAACAGCCAAGAATTTTACGCTTGTCACGATATTTTAGAGGCTTTGTGGATGGAAGCTGGCGACCCAGAAAAAAGATTTTATCAGGGAATATTACAAATTGCCGTCGCGCTTTATCACTTAGGAAATCACAACTGGCGCGGTGCAGTAATCTTGCTGGGAGAAGGAATAAATCGGCTCAGTTATTATCAGCCTAGTTATGCTGGAATTGCTGTTGAAGATTTGCTCGGACAAAGTGCTAAACTTTTGAGCGCTTTGCAACAAGCTGGCCCGGAAAAAGTTGCTGAATTTGTACCTTTATTAACAGGTGCAGAAGTTGGAGGCTTGCAATTGCCACGAATTATCAAAGTACCAAAAAGTTAAATCAATGTTTGTATTAGGGTGCAGTATACTTGGCCTCTACACAGAGGGGGGCTCGCTGCCCAAGCAGATTAATTGACTGTGGAACGAGTATCTTGCCGGTTTCTGGGTAAGACTGTTGCAGCCACTCAGCAAAATAGCCAATTAAATTCGCTGTTGTCTTGCTACGATAATTGGTTGAGACTATCGGGTCAATCGATCGACCTCACGGGAATCTTTCTGACCGTCAAGATAAAATATCTAACTGGATATAATCCCCTTCAGCAATTTCACAAATATTGAGGCTCCAAGCTTATGATGCCTTCCGCTAAACTACTCAATTCCAGACTATTCAAAGGATTATCGCTGCTGTTGCCCCTCACTCTGGCAGGCGCGATCGCCTCTCCTACCTACCCGCAAGCCGGGCCACCCCGCACTCTCAGCGTGCGATCGGACATTCAAGAAGCCGACTCCAAAACCGGCATCGTGACAGCCCGCGGCAACGTCCAAATCAACTATCCAGCCCGCCAAATACAAGCAACTGCGGCTCAAGCTCAATATTTTAGCCGCGAGCGCCGGATCATTCTCAGCGGAGATGTTTACGTATTGCAGCAGGGCAACAGCCTACGCGGCGAAACCATAACATACCTGATCGACGAAGGGCGGTTTATTGCCCTCCCAGACAACCCAGGACAGGTAGAATCTGTTTATCTGGTTGCCCCGGAACAAGATGCGGCAGCCCAAAATGCAGTTGGCTCCCCACGTCCAACTACAGCCCCCCGGTAACAGTGGCTCGCAGCAGCGAAATTTCGCCTCAGCCAAAACATACTACTTGGGATAGATGCGAAATTTCGTCTTTATAAAACTCACAAACTTGAAAAGGTAAAAATTAAATTAGAGACTCGATCGCACAAAGCCGCAGTCTGAAATTTAGCTTGTAGAGGTTGCCGGGAGCGAAAATGAAAATTGTACTTGAAAATATTCACAAATCCTACGGAAAACGCAATGTAGTTAGTCGCGTCAACCTGTCAGTATCCCAAGGAGAAATCGTAGGATTGCTAGGCCCCAACGGTGCCGGCAAGACCACAACATTTTACATAGCAACCGGATTAGAAAAACCCAATCAAGGCACCGTTTGGCTAAACGATTTGGACATCACTAAATTAGCGATGCACCAGCGAGCGCATTTGGGAATTGGCTATCTCGCTCAAGAAGCAAGCATTTTCCGAAACATGAGCGTGCGGGACAACATTTTGTTAGTCCTAGAACAAACTCAAGTGCCGCGCTGGGAATGGCGCGAGCGAGTCGATTTCCTATTGCAAGAATTTCGCTTAGAAAAAATAGCATCTAGTTTGGGAATTCAAATATCAGGGGGAGAAAGACGGCGGACTGAACTAGCCAGAGCATTAGCCGCAGGGCGAGACGGGCCCATGTTCCTATTTTTAGACGAACCGTTTGCAGGCGTCGATCCAATCGCCGTAGACGAAATTCAAACTATTATTGCTAAACTGCGCGATCGTAAAATCGGCATCCTCATCACCGATCACAACGTCCGAGAAACCCTCGAAATTACCGATCGAGCCTACATCATGCGAGACGGCCAAATTTTAGCCTCCGGGGCTGAAGAAGAACTCTACAGCAACCCTTTAGTGCGACAGTATTACTTAGGTGACAACTTCGTGCGATAGTCTTTTGAAGGCATTCGGCAAACGGCATAATTTTAGATTTGAGATGTTAGATTGAGGAGCAAACTGCAAAAATCCCAAACTATGAAAATAGCAATATCCAATTCTTTGAATCCCATCAACTGGCTGCCGAGAATTTCCGTAATGGACTGGTACATTACCAAAGAACTAATCGGCCCATTTTTATTTGGCGTCGGACTCTTTACATCCGTCGCCGTCACAGTTGGAGCTTTATTTGAATTAGTCCGCAGAGTAGCAGAATCCGGCCTCCCCTACGGCGCAGCCATAGAAATTTTTCTCCTGCAAATTCCCTACTTCGTAGTATTGGCTTTCCCCATGTCAATGCTGCTAGCAACCTTAATGGCCTACAGCCGAATGTCCAGCGACAGCGAACTCATCGCCCTCCGCAGTTGCGGAGTTAGCGTTTACCGATTGATACTGCCTGCTGTGATAATGAGTTTAATTGTTGCAGGATTAACCTTTGGTTTGCAAGAGTTAGTTGTACCCGCCGCCAGCTACAGAGCAACTCTGACTTTAGACAGAGCCCTGAAGCGAGAAAAACCGACATTTCAAGATAGAAATATTATCTACACAGAATTTCGCAAACCAGAAAAAGGCGGCGACGAAATCCTCGCCCGCTTTTTTTATGCAGAACAATTTGACGGCCAGCAAATGAAAGGTTTAACAATTATCGATCGCTCCACCCCAGGCCTCAATCAAATCGTTTCTTCAGAATCCGCTACTTGGAATGCCTCAGAAAATACCTGGGATTTTTTCAACGGAACCGCTTATATAGTAGCTCCTGATGGCTCTTACCGCAATATAGTTAGGTTTCAACACCAGCAGTTGCAACTTCCCCGCACGCCCTTAGATTTAGCTGCGAGAGCGCGGGATTTTAAGGAAATGAACATTGCCCAAGCTTTAGAGCGTTTGGATATCCTTAAAAACAGTGGCGACGAACCGCAAATTCGCAAATTAAAGGTGCGAATTCAAGAAAAATATGCTTTTCCTTTCGTGTGCATGGTATTTGGTTTAGTGGGAGCAGCTTTGGGAACTCAACCGCGCCGCTCCGGCCGAGGAACGAGCTTTGGTATTAGCGTAGTTGTGATTTTTACTTACTACGTATTTTCTTTCATCACCAGTTCTATGGGCGTGAAAGCTGTTTTGACTCCGATTCTTTCGGCTTGGCTGCCGATCGTGTTTGGTTTGGGAATCGGAGGATTGTTGTTGGTGCGGGCCGCCGCTAGGTAAGTTTTACCAATAACCTTGGAAAGGGTAATTCGGAACTTGTACTGCAATTCGACTGCCTTTGGCTCCCTTCCCTTCGACTATGCTGAGGAAAACCGAAGTCGAAGGCCAGGAACAGCGTAGCCGGGAGCATCTCATATTTGTAAAAACACTTCTTCTGGCTCTTTCCTTCTTCCTCTTTCCTCCTGCCTCCTGCCTCCTGCCTCCTGCCTTAAAACTCCAATTTCTAGCTTAACTGCAAAAGTGAGATGCTCCCGCGTAGCCTAAGTATTGGTAATTGATAATATCTTTTTCGTGGCCGAACTTCCTTCATTTAAGGATTAGAAAAAGTATTGATTTCGCCACCGCCAATGTAGCGTCCCGGAGCCAGGGAGCCCGGTGTAGCAAAAGTTTGAGGTTGAATGGGCTGCACGCCCTGATTTGTATTTTGGGGAACAACTCCAAAGTTAGGCTGCTGCGGCAAGTTAAGCTGACTCGGTGGAGGTGTTTGAAATTGAGAATTCGCTGAATTAGGAGAGAATTGAGGGCTAATTATCTTGCTTCCCCCGATCGCACTTGGAAAGGGAGATGGACTGACATTTGGAAGTAGAGGTGTTGGCGAAGGTATGGCTACTGGAAGTGCCACTGGTTGAACTTCAGGTGCGAAGCCGGAACCAGATAAATTAGTTTGGTAGGGATTTTTCGGCAAAGCCACTGTTGCAGCCCCTGCATTAATTTCGGGGAGGCTCGGTACTCGGGAATTTAACCCAGCCAATGATTCAGGGACTGTAGCTGTCGGTTTTAAGAATTCTTGAGATTCCTTGCTCACAGTATTTGTCGGAGCCACAACGGGGGGAAGTGCTGTGGGAACATTCACTGGATTTGCTTTACTTTGAGCTGTAGCGGTCGTTGGGAGCAAATTTGTCGCATTTCCTGCCGCCGGATCGGAAGCCGGTCGATCGAGCAATTTAGCCGAGTCTGCTGTTTTCTCACCTGAAGCCGCCGTTGCCGAAGTGTTAGCAACGACGTATTTTTTCATAGCTGCTTGCAGCGGACTCAAAGGCAGAGAATTTTCGTTTTGTTTACCTGAATTAGCATCACTCGACGCCTGCGATAAAGTTGCTGTCGCTGTACCCCCAGACTCAGGCTTGCTCGTTTTTATCTCGGAAGTTAGTCTCCCGCTGCTAGATAAACTCAACGCTGATGTTGCGTTTGAACTTGGTAAGCTGGAATTTTGGGGGTTATTGTTTCCGGCCTCGACAGCAGGATTTGCTACATTTGGCAAGGAGACCAATCCGCTGCTTCCTACCCGCTTGGGGGCTGAAGATGAGTCAGGAGTTTCTAAGTCCCGATCTCGAAGTTCCTCAAATAAACCTTTGCTTTTTACTACTGATGAATTTAACAAGTTCAGTTCAGAAGCAGTAGAGCCATTAAACTGATTGACTAGCACTGGTGAGCTGTCGATTTCAGCCGCAATTGCGGTATCTTCAGCAGATAGCCCCGATAGCGAAGCTGGAGTGTTTGAGGCTGGTTCTTCTTCGCCATCTATGCTCAACCTTTCTGGATTTACAGAGACCTCCCAGATAAATAACCCCCCCGCACACAGCACGGCTAAGGGAGCCCAAACCGCGGGTTGCGTCCAGTGGCGCAACCGCGCTATTAGATAGCGGACAGATGTAGGAAATCGCTTAAAAATTGACATAGTTTTGCTTCCTTCCGAGCGTGCGGATTTAAAACTATTTTTCCTAGTCTACCACATCAATCTTGATTATTTTTGCTATGCCGGGGTAAGTGCGATCGGACTCATCTCGGTTTGGCTTTTACTGTCGGTGTGCGATCGTCCGGCTGGCTATATTTATAGATTTTGCTGTGCGGGACGGAGCGGACTCCCAAAAAACGCTTTTTACTTTCTGCCGAGATGCTCCGAGTACGATCGAACTTTTGATTGAAAGTTGCGAAAGCTCAATGCAACAGGTGAAAATCCATAAAGCACTGGTAGAAATATGTCTTGCTTTCCTTAAATCAAGGGGCATAAGATGATAAAATTTTATGGGATGCGGTGCGCGGCCTGCCGGGTCTGTCAGCCGATCGACCTCAAACCAAAATGTCAAGGTAAAATTGGCAATTGGTGAGAACAACACCCAAGTAAAGTTGAGAGGAAATTAATGAAAAAAGTAGTTGAAGTATTAGCAAATCGGGAACAACTAATAGATCGATCGCTGGAGATTGTGCTGTCGAAAATCTCAGAAGCCATAGCAGAACGCGGACTTTGTACGATCGCCGCAGCGGGCGGAAGCACACCAGAACCGCTCTACAGAGCGATAGCAGCCCAAGACCTGCCTTGGGATAAAATTCACGTTTTCTGGGGGGACGAACGCTACGTTCCCGCAGAACACCCAGACAGCAATCAAAAAATGGCGCGCCTCGCGTGGCTCGATCGAGTCAATATCCCCGCCAGCAACATCCACCCCATGCCCACAGGCGCCGGCGACCCCGCAGCCGACGCTGCCGCGCACCAAACCGAATTGCAGCAGTTCTTCAAAGTATCAGATGGCGAGTTTCCTGCCTTCGACATCATTTTATTGGGCATAGGAGACGACGCCCACACAGCCTCTCTATTTCCCGGCACCGCAGCCTTGGAAGTCCGGGATGCCCTAGTAACTGTCGGCAACAAAGACGGTCAACCCCGCATTACCTTTACAGTCCCCTTAATCAACCGGGCCCGGTGCGTCATATTCATGGTCGCAGGAGCCAGCAAACAACCCGCCCTAGCTCAAATTTTTGCCCCCGCAGCCGACGAAATGACCTATCCAGCCAGACTCGTTCAACCAGAAGGCGAACTTTGGTGGCTGCTCGATGCGGCGGCTGGCGAAACAGTAAAATAGCCGACAGAGCCGCAAGCGTGCCAACACAGTCAGGATTATCACTAACTCAATCTTGCCCATCACAGCTAACGTCACGGCGTCAGCTCAGTTGCTAGTATTAGAAGCAATATAAGAATTGTGGCGGTTAAAGTTAAAATTTGACCATATACACGAGTATTTTTGTCAGGAACCTCAGCCTAAAGGCATGAGGCTTGAAAGAGAAATCTAACAAGCCATTCTGACGGGCCTAAGTCTTAACTGACTACGTTTTGTGAGTCACGACACCCTGGGATACGAAGCTAGTCCCTTGCTCTGTCGCTAGTGGTTAAAAAGTTCTAAGGTCACTGGAACAGTGCTGCTAGCCTAACAAGCTCCCTAAACATTGGCGAAGCTAACTTTACCCCAGAAATGGGAGATTGAGGACAACCATATCCTCACGGGGGGGCAACCATACCCCCTACCCCGCAAGGGGATTCAATTCAATGTAAAGCCGTCCTGTAAGGACGGGGTTTCAGAGCCAACGACTTTTGATGAGGCTGATTTAAAAATCTGGCCGATAGCAAGGAGAAATCGATGATTGTCTGTCCCAATTGCAATCACCAGAACCCCGACGGGGCCAGCCAGTGTGAGGCTTGCTACACGCCTTTACCTGTTACCGCAAGTTGCTCGAACTGCGGTGCAGCAGTTCAGACAGATGCAGCATTTTGCGGTCAGTGTGGCTTTAACTTGCGTCCGGGTTCCATAGTTCCAGAAGTTGAGGTGACAGTACCGTCCCCCTCGCCTGTAGGCCCCACAGTGGTATCGTCACCGGCGCCCGATTTAGTGCCACCCGATCCCTTGATGGCAATGGAACCTCTAGTTACCCTGAATAAGGGGCTCAACTTGGAAAAAACTCCCGCCAGCATTCCGACGATTCCAGATCCCCCGCCTTCGCCCTCGGTTCCTGTTACAACTGAATCGGTGGCAACACCAGTAAATATCTCTCCTCCGGTTCCGGGCCTACAGCCAGTAGGTGTAGCTAAAACTCAACTGCAACAGCAGTCGGCGCGACTCCTACACGTTCAGACAAATACCCCGATGGAATTGCCTCACAGTCTGGCTGTGGTTCACATAGGCAAGCCAAATGACTTAGTACCCCCGGATATTGATGTTTCGGGATTTGCTAATTCTGAGATAGTTTCTCGGGTACACGCAAATCTCCGGGTGGAGGGAGATGCTTGCTACCTAGAAGATGTAGGCAGTTCCAACGGCACTTACGTCAACAATACTCCGCTACCCAAGGGAAACCGCCACCGGTTGCGACCGGGAGACCGCATTTCTCTGGGCAAAGGAGACCTGGTTACGTTTTTATTTCAAATCTCTTAGAGCGAGTTTGGATTGGGCGATCGAAAGTCTAAAATCTAAAATCGCATCTTGAGGCGCTCTACCAAAACTCAATGCTGCCAATGTGATTAAGCTGACCTTGCTACATCCACTCCAGTCTATACCCGTCCGCAGTTGGATCTTTGAAGACGAGCAGGTCGTCCGGATCGGGCGCTCGACCGAAAACCACGTCGTTCTTTTTAGCGCTGTGGTTTCTCGTCGCCACATCGAATTGCGACGCAGCGGCATAACTTGGGAACTGATCAATTTAGGTACCAACGGTACTTACCTCGATGGTAAGCCGATCGCTAAGGTTCCCATTGTGGACGGTCTGATCGTTCACTTGGCTCGCTCAGGGCCGAAAATTCAAATCAACGTAGGCCCGAATCAGTCCTCAGTCCAGTTAGGACAAATTAGCGTCAAGCCCAGGGAGGCTAAGGAAATTCACGCTCCCTCGGGCGGGGTGCACATTAGCACGATTCCTGTTCCCGACCAAAAAGAAGTTGGCACTTCCAGGGAAGAGGAGGAGTTAACCGAGGCAGATAATAATCGCCATTATTCGGAAGAAGAATATTAAATCGGCTTCTTTGGACAATCGACATTTTTCAAAGGCGGCACTCAGGAGTTTATTTATGAGTACATCACCACAGATTGTTAGGCGCAGCGAACTGCTCAACCGCCGCACGATCGACCGCAGAACGGCGGAAGAGGTCGGCAGGGTAGATCGGGTTTGGCTCGATGCTCACTCCCAGCGGGCGATCGGCTTTACTTGCAAGTCGGGACTTTTGGGCAGCAAAAAAACTTGGTTCGCTTGGGCGCAAGTTGATACGGTGGGGGAAAATGTTTTTGTCACCATTAACCCGGAACTGCCGGAATTGCATCAACCGGAACAAGCTGTTTGTCCGATCGGTCTTGAGGTGCTCACGGACGCTGGAAATAAGGCAGGTGCAGTGGTTGACTACCTATTTGATGTCCGCACGGGTTCAGTCACCAACTACCTATTTAAATCGAGCGGCTGGCGCGGTGTTTTAGACGACATTTACTTGTTACCTGTGGCAGCTATTTCGACCATCGGCAGCAAGCGGGCGATCGTCTCTGAAGCTGCTGTATCGGAGCCAGTGCAGTACGCGGAGGGACTGCACAAAAAAGTCGGTCTGGTAGCAGAGTTTTTACATGAAGATTTCGACAGAACTCTCAAAAATGTGGCAGGTGTGAAGCGGGGCGCTCAAAGTCTGGCGGAAAAATTCCAAGATAAAGCTCTAGAAGTCAGGGATGTAGCTCAAGAAAAAGTTGCAGAGTTGAAGCGGCAAAGGCATGAATCTGTCCCGCCAGAGCCGAACCCGGAGCCGCCTAAGTCAGATTTGAGCTGAAGTTTGGCCTTCCCGCTCGCCGGGGGACTAATTGCCGATCGCATTTGGAGGCCGCGCGCGAGGAAGGTCGATCGGTATTTTTGCTATGAGAGATTGATGCGTTGTCGCTCAAAATTCCAGTGCTGCTCAAAGCATTGTATTTTAAAGGTATCGCATCAATAAGGAAAATGTTAGCAATTCAAAAAGACCTATGCTGTTTGATACAATCAACAAGTATTTTATCTAGAGACCCCAGGATTAATAATTGGTTAACTTTTTTCTTTATAAACAGCGAGTCGTTGAGCTGTGACTGTGGCCCGATCGAAAACTCGAATCAGCGGTGCAACCAGCGCGGGTCTGAGTTGAATTCTTTGGTTCGTCAGCGCGCAAAGGGTGATTTAGCCGATCAAATTGAGCGGCTCACCCATCGGTACAATCGCTCCCTCACAGACCAAATTAATCAAGCAGTTAAAACCGCTGTCCATCACTGGGAAGTTCACCCGATTAATAACATCGTGTGTGGTTGTTACCGAGGACAGCAAAAATTTACGCCTGCGCCAAAAGCTAACCCTCAAAAGTTGGTTCAAATGCCTCAAGCAGCCAAAAGTTCGACTTTTACGGCAGATAGAGGGAATAGTGGCCCACTGACGACGCCTTTAAAAAGCAAATTTTTTGCAGTTTTCTCCCAAAAAATCTCTCTGGAAGTATCCCCGTTTCTGTCTGGCGGTGGAGTGTCAAAACATCAGTGATTACCTTAACTCTTTTACATCCTATCCAGTCTGTCCCAGTTCAAAGTTGGTGTTTTGAATCAGAACCGGTGGTTCGGATCGGTAGATCGAACGACAATGATGTAATTATTTACAGCGCTGTAGTTTCCCGCCACCACGTAGAACTGTGGAATCACGCTCATGGCTGGGAAATTATTAATTTTGGTGCTAACGGCACTTATGTAGATGATAGACCGATCGCTCAGGTGTCAGTTGTGGACGGGATGACAATTCGCTTGGGCAATTCCGGCCCAAAAATCAGGATTCGGGTGGGCGCAACGAATCAACCGAGCAAAATCATCAAGCCACCGCAGCGAGACCTCGGCCAAAAGGACGAAGTTTCAACAGACAGGTCAACTGCGTGGCCTGGGGGCGTGGGAATAATCGAAGACGATGAACATGGGGGGCTAACTCAAATCGATCTTGACTGACCGGCAGCTATCTATCCCTGCTGGCTAGTTCCAACAAAGCGACCTATGCCCAATTCGAGCGTCTAACTAAGATTTTAGTAAGTGGCTTGATTTGTGCCTAAATATCCCTATACATTAATTAACAGCTTCTGAGTCCAACTCTAGTAGGATTTCACCCTTCTAAAGATAAGATTGGGGGGACATCGATCGATATTAGCTCACTTTCGCTGTTTGCCCAGCGACGGTAATCTAAGAGCAACTGGTGCATCAACCGCTGTTTGACGCTCAGCAGTACGCTCTTGAGCAAAGCATTCCCCGTTGCTTCTAAAATGGGTTTGGGCGTCAGCCAAAACGGCGGCGGTAATTCTACTTGCACTTCCAAATCCGCTTTTCCCTTCAAGTATGCTACCCCGCTGCTTTGGTGTACACAAAGCTTTCCTTTGAGATTGAGAGCAAAGCGATCGTTTATATAACCCACGCCACGAATTTCGCAGGCGACAGACTCCAAATTGATTGTGCCATCCGACTGGGCCCACACCCTCATGTCTACTGTGGGTTGAATGCTCAGCATCATAAATTGTAACGGTCGCATTTTAAGGCGGAAACAGTCATCGCTTAGCTGTTGTGTGCGACTTTGATCGACGAGGGCATTCACCAGTCGCCTCGGCTGGCGCAGATAATGTTGAATGGGAACCCGTTCCTCTGGTACGGCGAGCTCAACGAATTGGGAAGAATTAAAGCGGGTATACATGAGAAAATATCAAAATATAGGATTCCTAAGCATATCTTAATAAAGTATCACCTTTTTTAAGGTGACATAAGTCGCGTACTAAGTCGCGAACCCAGCAATGTCATCCGAGAAATCACTGATCAAAGCTTTCGGGACATCGCTAATTTTTCATCATACTTCCTAGCTGATGAGAGTAAAGCAAACATTTGTAACCTAAAATTGCCTCTACATGAAAATTTCTATCGCACATCTCGGCCCTGTTGGTACAAATGCAGAAACAGCGGCTCTAGCTTATGTCAATTGGTTGAGCCTGAAAACTAACTTGGAATGCACCCTGTGTCCTTATTCCACCATTTCCCAAGCGCTAGAGGCATCTGCCGTAGGACAGGTTGAATATTCAGTTGTGCCCGTCGAAAATTCGATCGAAGGCAGCGTGACTGTCACCTTAGATACACTGTGGCGACTCGATCAACTCCGCATTCAACACGCCTTAGTTTTGCCAATTTCCCACGCGCTAGTGTCTAATGCCAAAAATTTTAATGAGATTCAAAAAGTTTACTCTCATCCGCAAGCGCTAGCTCAGTGTCAGGTATGGTTGGGGCAGTTTATTCCCTCAGCTCAATTAATTCCGGCGAACTCTACCACGGAAGCATTGCAATATCTGGAAGATAGAAATGTAGCAGCGATATCTTCGCCAAGAGCTGCTGAACTTTACCATTTGCCAGTGTTAGCTCAACCCATTAATGATTATCCCGATAATTACACTCGATTTTGGGTACTCAGCAGGAGTTTTGGAGAAATCGCCAACGTAGAACCAGGGGATCACTCATCCCTTAAATCCATTACACAATCTGCTTCTAAGTTGATCCTCGATGCTTCACCGTCTAATTGCACCCATACCTCACTAGCTTTTAGCGTACCTGCCAATATGCCGGGAGCACTGGTAAAACCTTTGCAAGTATTTGCCAGTCGCGGTATTAATTTAAGTCGGATTGAATCTAGGCCGACTAAAAGATCGCTCGGAGAATATATTTTCTTTATGGACGTTGAGGCTAACGCCTGCCAAGCATTTGTTCGCTCGGCACTCGATGAATTAAAAAATCACACCGAAACTTTAAAAATCTTTGGTTGCTACAGCTTGCTGTCCGTAGTATAATTTCTTTTTATGTACTATACTTTTTAAGTAAAACTTAGGAGGCTCGCGAGATGAATGCTGATGAACTTCTCAAGCGATACGCAGCCGGAGAAAGAAATTTTCATGAAACCAACTTGAAAGAGGCTTCTTTGCGAGAAGCTTTCCTAATTCATATTAATCTAGCCTGCGCGAATCTCAAGGAAATAAATTTTGCCTTGGCAAACTTAAGGGGGGCAAACTTAATAGCTGCCAAGCTAAAGAATGCTTGCCTGGTGATGACCCGCCTAAATGGGGCTAACCTGAGCCGAGCCGATCTAAGTTTTGCAAGATTAACAGGAGCTGACCTGATTGAAGCAAAATTGGAAAACGCCAACTTGAGCGACACCAAAATGATTGGTGTTAATTTGAGCGGAGCAAACTTGGAAAACGCCAACTTGATGGAAGCAAACCTCCTAGATGCTTGCTTGGACAATACAAACCTTGAAAAAGCCAATCTCAGCGAGGCTAAACTGCGGGGCGCGAGTCTGAGAAAAGCCAACTTGAGAAACGCTTTTTTGTGTGAAAGTAACCTTGAGGGCGCTGATTTAACCGGTGCAGATTTAACCGGTGCTAATTTGAGCGGGGCATTTTTATGCGGAGCTAATCTGGAAGGAGCTAAGCTAGATGAGGCAATTTTAAGTGGGGCCATACATTTTTGCGTCAGACAAGTTTGAACTCACGCAATATATAACAGCAGAATCCGACAACTAAGGACTAAAAAATATATTATTGACTTGGCTGAAAGTGAAGTCTATTTGCTGTTGTACCTTAGCAAAATGAAGCTGCATTTTGAGGATCTCTTTCTTAGAATTAGCTTGAGCAATCTTACTTTCCAAAGCCAGCAAGTTGCGGTTTAGATTTTCTACTCGCACAGTTTGGTAGTCTAAGTCAATTTTTAGTTCTGCCGCCTGATCGAATTGAACTTGCTTGCGAACCACGGCGAGGCGGACTGAATTTTCATCCTGTTTCTGAAGAGCTAGCAAAGCTCGCTGCTGCCACTGATTGGCTTGAGATTCAGCTTGATTGTACAGCCACTGAATCCGCAGTTGGGCGGAAATCGCGATGCCAACAGCCTGACGCAATTCTTTGAGAGGTTCCTGAATTTCTAAGATTAATACTTCCCAAAGATTCATCAGTTCGCTGGTAAATTCTTCCCGTTCTACAGAGGCTACCAGTGCTTCTAATAGCAACAAATTTGGTTGCATCTGCTGGGAAATTGTCTCAAATATTAACTGTGCTTCGGACATTTGCCGATCGTAATTTTTTTCTGAGACTGCACCGGATGAGTGCTTTAATATTTTTTCCGTGCTGTCTAACTCAGCTTCTGCATCTGAACTTGAAGCTACAAAGGCTTGTAATTTTTCGCGGGCGATCGAATTCAGCCTTTGTCGAAGCAAATCGCAGGCCGCCCGCTGCACTGGCCCTGTTTCGCTTTGACAAATCTTGATGACTATTTTTAAGCCTGCATCGCCGTAATTCAATGTCTCTCTCAGGGCGGCAATTCGATGTTCGTTGACAGAACTAGACAGCCGATGTTTAACTCCTGCTAGTCCGCCGAGCACTACACCGCCCACAGGAGGTGGCAGTTGACCGCCTCTAACTGCATCGTATGGTTTCGGTTGGTCGTGATTTTCTAACACAAGCATTTACTGCTATAAGGAACCTATCCGAACCTGTTGGAAGTTAAGAATTAAACACATATCCAGTTCCCAAAAAGAATGGAACTGTAGGCCATCTCCAAACCCTTAGTTCAATAACTCATTCCCAATCGAAAATCGAAAATCGAATGATTTGTGTGTAATTCTTTCTTCAGTGCAGGTCAAACCGATCGTGCTTTTTCCTAGGCAAATAGGCTACTTGAGGGTATCTTTAAGTACAGTCCTCGCTGCCAAGTGATTGCGAGTAGAAGTCAAAATTTCGGTTTCGCGTTCCAATCTCGCAGCAGTATCTTGCAATTCTAAAAGAGTTTGCTGTTCTGTCGCTGCGCCGTAAAGATAGCTGGCTACCCAGTAGGACAATTCGGTGGGCAAACTGGGAATATCTTCGGGCAGGTCGATCGGCTGATCCATCAATTTGCTGGAGAGGCGAACTACATCTCTCAGCAGTTGTTCGACATCTTTTCCCAAAGGTCTGAGGTCTTGTTGCGGCGGTGCGTCTTCGATCCATTCTACTAGACCGACTAAATAGGGTTTTTCCCGAACGGCGTCGAGCACTCGGAACCGCTGCTGGCCCAGAGTCATAATTTTCATGCGATCGTCGGGCAGGCGCTGACAGTGAATCACTTCGGCGCAACAGCCAACGGCAGAGACTTTGTTTTGGTTGGGGTCCCACATGAGTACACCGAAACGCCGATCGCCCTCCAGAATCGTATTCATCATGATTCGATAGCGAAACTCGAAGATTTGCAGCGGGAGTGGTCTACCTGGAAATAGAACCACTTCCGGCAACGGAAATAAGGGGAGTTCGCGAACTGCTACAGAGGAAGAGGATGCCATTGTCGCTCAAAAGTGACGGTACTTGCGCTTATTTTTCTTACTTTAACTGATTAAAGGCAATTCCGGGCGGGGGTGAGGGGCGATCGGGGGGAAATGCGACGCGGGCGATCGAGGCTTTGGGCTGATGCGTAGGGTCAGAAACCGGGTTTTTCCGCAAAAACCTGGGTTGTTACCCAAGTTTTTACTTGGTGTGGGTGAATTATCGCGCGTACTCTTGAACCACAAAAACCGGATGACTCAACCCACGCTGATTCTGCTTTTTGATACGAATTAGGCGATCGACCAACGAATCAACCTGCTGAAGATAGGCATGAAGAATAGTAACTTGTCCCAGGTAATCTCGATCGTCTTTACAAACAATAATTCCTGCGTGGCGATCGCCACCACGGTGCAGTGCCACAAAATCATCGCGATTGAAGCTAATTACCGCCCGATTTTGTGCAGTCGCAAAGCGCAGAACCTCGTTATCAGGAATTCCTTGATTTGCTTGACCCGCATCATAAGAAGTTAAAACATCACTGTCAAGACTACGCAAATACTCGACCATTGCGATCGGGAAATTTTCATTGGAATAAAACCTTACCCTTTCAATCATCGGTTTGATGAGAAATAATAATACGATCGATTTCTTCGCGGTGGCGATCGTAATAACGCCAAGCATTCTCTAGATCGCGATCGTCCAAGACTGGATAATTCTGAAGTAACTCAGCCTCATCAGCCCCCTGTTGGTGAAGCGAAACGAGTGTCCAAACAGGAATGCGGGTGTTGCGAATCCGGGCATTTCCTCCACAGACTCCAGGTGTACTCTGAATCGCCCTAGCTGAAAGTTTTTCTTGGAACAACAAACTCTCTTCAGGTGTTAGCGATTCAATGACTTGAATTAAGGAGTCAACCAACTGAATGTTCATAGCTGGTAATTGAAGAAATATCGAATAGCGATCGCTTAAACTATCATAGCAAATTTATCGAAAAAGAAAAGAATCTTATCAACCATAGCATTACCAGCAACGCAGCTTACAACACCTTGATCGTAATTCTCAACTTTAAAACTGGTTTCTGACTATCCTTGCATCCGGGAATGAAAAAAAGGAACAAAGTATTTTTCCCTTGTTCCTTCTTTTGTGATTTTCCCAAGACTCAATCTACAGCTTGACTTCGATATCTACGCCGGCTGGCAAATCCAGTTTCATCAAAGCGTCAATTGTTTTGGCCGATGGCTGCTTAATGTCGATGATGCGGCGGTGCGTGCGGGTTTCAAAGTGTTCGCGAGAATCTTTGTCTACGTGGGGCGATCGCAGCAAGCAGTAAATCCGTCGTTTTGTCGGTAGGGGAATCGGGCCGATCGCTATGGCTGCTGTCCGATTTGCTGTATCTACAATCTTTTCGCAGGATGCGTCTAGAATCCGGCGATCGAAAGCTTTGAGGCGAATGCGAATTTTTTGCTGTTGAATTGTTGCCATTTTTGTTTCTTGAATTTTCGAGGTTCAGTTTATTTTTAGTCATTAGTCATTAGTCATCAGTCATTTGTTATTTGTTATTTGTTATTGAACATTTAACCCATAACTACTAACAACTGGCCACTAACCTATAACTACTCACTACTCACTAAATAGCAGAAAAGCCTATTGACATTTGGCGGCTTTTCTGCTATTTAGGCTGTTATCGGAGTCCTACTTGAGGATTTTGGAAACAACGCCGGCGCCGACGGTGCGGCCGCCTTCGCGGATAGCGAAGCGCATTCCTTGTTCGATCGCGATCGGGTGAATCAACTCAACAGTCATTTTGATCCGGTCACCGGGCATCACCATTTCTGCTTCACTACCGTCATCAGCGGTGAATTGGGCGATCGTGCCGGTCACGTCAGTGGTACGGACGTAGAATTGAGGGCGATAGCCAGAGAAAAAGGGCGTGTGCCGGCCGCCTTCTTCCTTCTTGAGGATGTACACTTCAGATTCAAACTGAGTGTGAGGCATGATGCTTTTCGGCTTGGCAATCACCATTCCGCGTTCAATATCCGCCTTTAAAATCCCCCGCAGCAGTAGACCCACGTTGTCGCCGGCCAAACCTTCTTCCAGAGACTTGGTGAACATTTCCACACCAGTCACTGTAGTGCTGCGAGTGTCCTTAAGACCTACCAATTCGACTGTTTCGCCGACTTTGATAGTTCCACGTTCGATCCGGCCTGTGGCGACAGTACCCCGACCAGTAATCGAGAACACGTCTTCAACTGCCATCAAGAAAGGCTTGTCAACTTCGCGTTCTGGGGTGGGGATGTAAGCATCTACTTCTTCCATCAGCTTGTAGATTTTGTCAACCCACTCATTTTCGCCCTTGACAGTCTTGGGATTAGCAAGCATCGCTTCAAGAGCTTTCAATCCCGAACCTGTGACGATGGGGATGTCATCGCCCGGAAAATCGTAAGAACTCAAAAGTTCCCGAACTTCCAGTTCTACCAATTCCAAGAGTTCAGCATCATCCACCATGTCTTCTTTGTTCAAGAAGACAACCAGGCTGGGAACGCCAACTTGCTTAGCTAGCAGGATGTGTTCGCGAGTTTGAGGCATGGGGCCGTCTGCCGCTGACACTACTAGGATGCCGCCGTCCATTTGAGCTGCACCGGTGATCATGTTTTTCACATAGTCAGCGTGTCCGGGACAATCTACGTGGGCATAGTGCCGACCTGTTGTTTCGTACTCAACGTGAGCAGTATTAATCGTAATACCCCGTGCTTTTTCTTCAGGTGCAGCGTCGATGTCGGCGTAGTTCTTAGCCTTTGCTTGACCTAGTGCAGAGAGAGTCATCGTAATCGCGGCGGTCAAAGTTGTTTTGCCGTGGTCAACGTGACCGATCGTGCCGATGTTTACGTGGGGTTTATTCCGTTCAAATTTTGCGCGTGCCATTCTTGATCTGTTCCTTGTTTCTTTTAGCGATTTTAGACTTGAGATTTTAGATTTTAGACTTTGGATTCAATCCAAAATCCAAAATCTAAAATCTAAAATCATTAGTTCCCTTTGTTCTTAGCGATAATGGCTTCAGCCACGTTTCGCGGCACTTCTTCGTAATGGCTGAATTCCATTGTGAAGATGCCTCGACCTTGGGTTTTCGAGCGGATGTCGGTGGCGTAACCAAACATTTCTGCTAGTGGAACTTTTACAGAAACTTTAGCTATCCCCTGATCCGTCTCTTGACCTTCGATCTGACCCCGACGCGAGTTGAGGTCTCCGATGACGTTCCCGATGTAATCTTCGGGAACTTCAACCTCTACTTTCATCATAGGCTCTAGCAGCACTGGCGACGCCTTCATCACGGCTTCTTTGATCGCCATTGAACCGGCGATCTTAAATGCCATTTCTGAGGAGTCTACGTCGTGGAAAGACCCGTCTACCATAGTAGCTTTGAGGTCAATCACGGGATATCCTGCTACAATACCTGATTCGCACGCTTCTTTCATCCCTTGTTCTGCTGGGCCGATGTACTCTTTGGGTACAGTGCCACCAACAATTTTGGAGACAAATTCAAAGCCACTTCCGACTTCGGTGGGTTCTAGTTCGATCACAACGTGACCGTACTGACCTTTACCGCCGCTTTGGCGAATAAATTTACCTTCGGCGCGGACGGATTTGCGAATGGTTTCACGGTAGGCTACTTGTGGCTGACCCACGTTCGCTTCTACTTTGAATTCCCGCAGCATCCTGTCTACCAGGATTTCCAGGTGCAGTTCGCCCATGCCGGCGATGACTGTCTGGTTGGTTTCTGGGTCAACGTTGACTCGGAAGGTGGGGTCTTCTTCCGAGAGCGACTGGAGGGCTTTGGAGAGCTTCTCCATGTCTTGTTTGGTTTTGGGTTCGACAGCCACCGAGATAACTGGCTCTGGTATAAACAGAGATTCCAGAATCACTGGCGCTCCTTCTTCGCAGAGGGTGTCGCCGGTGAAGGTGTCTTTCAAACCCAAGGCTGCTCCCAAGTCTCCTGCCCGCAGTTCCTCAACTTCTATCCGATCGTCCGCTTTGAGTACAATTAGGCGAGAAACCCGCTCTTTTTTGTCTTTGGTGGAGTTCTGGACGTAGGTTCCTTTTTTGAGGATACCGGAGTAGACGCGAACAAAGGTCAGGCGGCCGTAGGGGTCAGCCATGATTTTGAATGCCAGAGCTGACAGCGGGGCGTTGTCGTCGGCAAACCGCTCTGCTGTGTCGCCGTTGGGCAGGAGTCCTTGAATTGGAGGCACTTCCAAGGGCGATGGCAGATAGTCGATGACTGCATCCAACAACAACTGGACGCCTTTGTTTTTGAATGCCGAACCGCACAACATGGGGACGATCGTACCTTCGACAGTGCCGTGACGCAGGGCCAAGCGGATTTCGTCTTCCGTTAACTCTTCGCCTTCGAGGTATTTCTCCGTGAGGGCGTCGCTGGTTTCTGCTACGGACTCGATCAGCTTAGTGCGGTATTCTACGGCTAGATCCTTTACTTCATCGGGGATTTCTACTTCCTCGATGTCGGTTCCCATGTCGTTGTTGTAGATATAGGCTTTCATGTGCACTAAGTCTACAATTCCCCGGAAGTTTTCTTCACTGCCGATCGGGATTTGGATGGGTACGGCGTTCGCTCTCATGCGATCGCGAATTTGGCCGTAGACTTTGTAGAAGTTTGCGCCCATCCGATCCATTTTGTTGACGAACACGATCCTCGGTACTTTGTACCGATCGGCCTGTCGCCAAACTGTTTCGGATTGCGGCTGCACTCCCCCTACCGAGCAGAACACTGCGATCACTCCGTCGAGCACTCGCATCGAGCGTTCGACTTCGATCGTGAAGTCTACGTGTCCGGGAGTGTCGATGATGTTGATTTTGTAATCTTTCCAACTGGTGGTGATAGCAGCGGCAGTAATCGTAATTCCCCGCTCCCGCTCTTGCTCCATCCAGTCAGTGACTGCTGTTCCCTCGTGCACTTCACCCATTTTGTGAACCATGCCTGAATAGAACAGAATTCTTTCAGTTGTTGTTGTTTTGCCCGCGTCTATGTGGGCTGCGATGCCGATGTTGCGAGTTTTTTCTAGCGGGACGGTACGTGCCACAGCTACCTCCTTAATCTTGTGTTGCTGTTATAATACTATTATACTACACAGTAACCCTATTTTGCACTCCCCAGTGACTTACAAAAGTCTCTGGAGCTTATTGTTACATTTTAATATTTTTTGCAAGATTTGTTTACAAAAATATTAAGGATGCGACATGGAGGATTCAGAGAGTGCGTAAATTTTGAGTGCATGAATTTTGATTTTGAGAGTTTTGAGTTTGCTTCACGAATCGCAAGTGCGCCAAGAGAAGCAATCTCAACACTCAAAACTTACACTTTCCAATTTCTCACCCGATGCTTTTATACCGAACGATCGCGCCCTTCTCCATGCCCGATGTTGCAGTTAGTAGCGGTAGTGAGCAAAAGCCTTGTTAGCTTCAGCCATGCGGTGAGTTTCTTCGCGCTTGCGAATAGCACTCCCTGTTTCGTTAGCTGCATCCATCAGTTCGTTGGCTAGCTTGGCTGCCATCGAGCGGCCGGTGCGGGCGCGGGCAAATCTGATCAGCCAGCGGAGGGCGAGGGTTGTACCGCGATCGGAACGCACTTCCATTGGCACTTGGTAGGTGGCGCCACCTACCCGGCGGGCTTTGACTTCGACCAGGGGTGTCGCGTTTTTGACTGCTTTTTCAAACAAGTCTAACGGTTCAGCCCCTGTGCGTTCTTGGATGGTTTTGAGGGCGTCGTAGACGATGCTGGAGGCAACGGATTTTTTGCCGTGCTGCATGATCCGTCTCACCATCATGCTTACCAACCGGCTGTTGTAGGTTGGATCTGGTGGAACTGGACGTTTTTGAATAACTGTGCGGCGAGACATAGTTCTATTTGGGATTTTTGATTTTGAATGATTGAGTTTGGGGTTTTGGGATCACATCTCGATTTATGACGATCGAGCGTGCAATTGATCTGTGCGATCGGATTTATTTTTGCTTCCCAACCCCGACGATCGGGCGAGTTCCGTGTTATTTTTTCTCTTTAGGACGCTTGGCCCCGTATTTGGAACGACCCTGCTTGCGGTCTTTCACCCCAGCGGTGTCTAAGGTACCCCGAATGATGTGGTATCTAACTCCGGGCAAATCTTTTACCCGACCGCCCCGGATCATTACTACCGAGTGTTCTTGCAAGTTGTGACCGATCCCAGGGATGTAGGCGGTGACTTCAAAACCAGAGGTCAGCCGTACCCGAGCCACCTTCCGCAGCGCCGAGTTGGGTTTTTTCGGGGTGGTCGTGTACACTCTGGTGCAAACTCCGCGGCGCTGGGGGCAACTCTTGAGAGCTGGCGATTTGGTTTTTTTCTGCGTTTGTTCCCGTGCTGAACGGATGAGTTGCTGAATAGTGGGCATGAGTTACGGCATTTCTAGCTTTTTGCTGAATATAGTGATTTGGCTGTATCCGCACTGAAAGTCCCTTCCCCTCTGGGGGGACGGGATGAATGAAAATAATTATGGGTAAGTGAGGATACCAGACTCTGTATTGTACACGACGCGAGTTTCTTTGGCAAGAAATTTTCGCGACCCACGCTCAAACTTCCTTCCTTGCTGCAAGTTGGGAAGAGGCGAGCGCAACGGGAGAATGGTATGTGACATCCTATAATTTAGGCGCAACTATGATGATTTTCACAGCCGTCAGCAAAATTTATGACGATCGCAATATCGCGCTTTTTCGATCAAATTACCATTGTTAGGAGAGGCGCATTAAGTCCAGCCTGGGATCGCATCACGTCTATAGCCGATCTACATCACATAAAATGATCTAAAATTGCCGGACAATAAGAAATATACATTGAGTTGACTGCAGATGACAACCAAAGCTTATATTCCTGAATATAAAATTTCCGAACTTTACTTGAATATTTGGAAATCCGGTAAGATCGATCGGACTGTGTTCCAGCAAATTCAATACGCAATTAATTCTCACAGTTTAAAAAGCTCAGAGGATCGAAAAATTGTCAGCAGGCTGCTGTATGCAGTACGGCGGGGATGGGTGTCAGTGATGGACTGAGTTGCTTGGGAGTTTTGAGTCAAGGCGCGAGATTGCTTCGTGACTCCCCAGGCGTAGCTGCGTCAATGAGTTTTGAGATTGCCACCCACTTGCCACCCCCAGAACACAACGCACACGGGGTGCATGAGTTGTGAGATAAAATCTCATCCATAAAATTAGATCACTCCCCAATAGATGCACTGCTCTTAAAAGGAAATATTAAGGTAAAAGGACAGGGTATGTTTAATTCTACAGAACTGCTGATCGAGGCTTTCATCGAACAACTTCAGAACGGGTACAGCCGCACTTACGGAGGCTACAAATCAGACTATGCTGACATTATTGCCTGGGTGGGAGCAATGGCGTTAGAAAACATAGCCAACAGCGACGCTCTTTATCACAATGTAGAACACGCCATTTGCATTAGCTTAGTCGGTCAAGAAATCTTGCGGGGAAAACACATTCGCAAGGGCGGAGTTTCCTGCGAAGATTGGCTGCACTTCATCATTTCTTTGCTGTGCCAAGACATCGGATATGTCAAAGGAGTTTGCCGGCAAGACCAAGAATCAGAAGGATTGTATGCTACCGGAAAAGATGGCATGAGAATTGCACTTGCTCCCGGTGCAACAGCGGCTAGCTTAGCTCCTTACCGAGTTGACAGAGCTAAATTGTTCATTGACGAGCGCTTCGGCAACCACAAGCTAATTAATGCTGAGATAATTAAGCAGAACATAGAACAGACTCGTTTCTCGGTGCTTGACGGCAACACTGACGAGGATGCAGGTAATTATTCTAGTTTAGTGCGCGGTGCTGACTTGATAGGTCAGCTCAGCAACCCGCAATATTTGCAAAAAATTGGCGCGCTGTTTTACGAGTTGGAAGAAAGCGGTGCTACTAAAGTTTTGGGGTATCGACATCCGGGCGACTTGCTGCAAAGCTACTCTAAGTTTTACTGGAGCGGCATTTATCCTCACATCAGTGAATCTCTCGGTTACTTGCAGTTGACGCAGGAAGGCAAACAGATTGTTGCTAGTTTGTACGCTAACATATTTCGGATGGAACACCAACGTTGCGATTCTGAGGTTGCTTGATTACAAAAGTGAATTCAGCAGTCAGCAGTCAGCAGTCAGTTGTCATTGGTTATTTTTAGGTGCTAATAACTAATATTTCATAACGAATAAAAAAGCACAAATTACCAATTACCACCAATTACCGAAGTTTATTTCATTCAACTCAACTAATTTCCTCATCAATTTCTGAATGATATCTGGGACACAACCAATTGCTGGGTACCAAAGAAGGCCATCCCTCCCGTAGCGCTTCCAAACAAACTGCTCGCACCGTTAACTGACAGTCAAGCAGTTCTACCCCAGCTTTTTCAACTTGCTTTTTGCCAATTCTTAAAATAGATTCATCGCTAAATTCAAATGTTTTGTGACACTGAATGCAAACCAGATGGTGGTGGTGGTGCAATTCGGGAAAATTCAGTTCGTAATGTTTGTGTCCTTCTGCTAATTCCAGTTCACGCAAAATTCCTATCCTTGCTAATAAATGCAGCGTTCGGTAGACAGTAGACAAGCCTATTCGTTCTCCTTTATTCTGCAAAGTCTTGTATAATTCTTCCGCACTTAAATGATTGCCTTGTGGCAGATTTTGAAAAACACTCAAAATAGTTTCTCGCTGGGGAGTCAGGCGGCAGCCTCTTTGGTTGAGTTCGACTTTGAGTGAGTTAGCACTGTATAAATTCATGTCGGAAAAAATAAAAAAGTTGAACGAGGATTGTAGGGGATTATCTGTTATTTATTCGTGCTATTTTTTAGATGCTCCTAAAGTATATTTTCCGTGAGAATCCATATAAATCTAGACTCCAATAGGGTATAGACTCCCGCTCAGAAGACGATGAGGCCGGCGTGGGGGACATGGGTACCGAGCAAACGGCCCGAAAGGTTGATTAAGCGGGCATTGCCGACCCACCAGGGAAATGATTTTCCGTCGGCTGGGAAGGATTTTGCCATGCTGGTCACGGCGATTTACCTCTTGAGAAAGATGTCAGGGGAGTTTTAAGCGATCGCAGGTTATTGATATAGATAATCAACAATTTTAGTAGTTTCGTCAAGGGGTATTTGAGAAAAATTTTCACTGATTTGGGTTCAGGTATGTAAATCAGTAGGAAAAAACCTCGTTATATCACGATTGTGACTGTTTTTGGCGCTTTAGGGGAGTTTGGCTTCTCGTTAGCAAAAATAGCAGCTAAAGGAATACCTCTCAATTTATTGATAAATAATATTATTAAAGAGTATTATGGCTAGAGTATTGTTTAAGTAGCTATCAAATCCTCTCGAAAAAGACAAGGTGGAAAAAGAACTCCGGTACTTTCCTATGGACAAGCTTCTCTAAAAGTACGGTTAGAGGGGGCTGCGGGATTGTTTTTTTCCGAATCAAGAGAGTTAATGGCTACTTGTTGACATATTCATCTCAAACTCCAAAAAACCAAGCCTGAGAGCATTTGCTCTCAGGCTTTTCTAGGGGGATTTTTAACTGCTTGTTGTATTTGGCGCGCTAACTCAAGCAGAGGATTTGGTTTCTTCAGCTACTTGCTCGTTGTTGGGCAACTCCAGGCAATAACCCGCCCCGTATACGGTTTTGATGTACCGAGGATGGCGGGGATCAGGTTCCATCTTGGTTCTCAGATGTCTGATGTGTACACGAATAGTTTCGATGTCGTCGTCGGGGTCGTAACCCCACACTTCTTTGAGAATTTCGCTGGGAGAGACTGTCTGACCGTGGCGCTGAAGCAAGCAGTGCAGCAACTCAAACTCTAGGTGGGTCAGTTTGACGGTCATATCGTACCAAACAGCTTCAAACCTTTCGGGGACAAGGGTCAGCGGGCCGTAATTCAGGATTTCGGAGTGTTTGGCAGCTTGGGGGATGCGGTCTGTGCGCCTTAGTAGAGCTCGCACTCGGGCTAGCATCTCTTCTAGTTCAAAGGGTTTGGTCAGGTAGTCGTCGGCGCCGGAGTTGAAGCCTTCTACTTTGTCTTGAGTTTGACTTAAGGCTGTCAACATCAAGACGGGAATGTCTGAGGTGCGCTCGTCACGCCGCAAACGCTGACATACGGTGAATCCGTCTACTCTAGGCAGCATGAGGTCTAGCATGATCAGGTCGGGGAGCAGTTGTATGGCTAGTGCCTGACCTTTGATGCCGTCTTCTGCCTGGGTGACTTCGTAGCCAGCCATTTCGAGGTTGACTGCTACGAGTTCGGCGATCGCCGCGTCATCATCAATAACAAGTATCCGAGGCATCATTATTTATCTCACCGCTAACCGAATGGCAGATCCTACAGCCTTCTGGGGGTTCCAGGTAACTTTAACGAACAATTTTTTAATTTTAAGCTTCATTAAGGATTATAAGGTTGATTAAGAACTTTCGGGACTCTGTAAATATTCTTGTACTAATTATAAGCCCTAAGAGCGCTTATCAGAAAACTGTTTACCCAAAATCTTGCTGGGGACAGATTTTTGGTCGGAAAGAACAGCCTTAACTTTTGCAGGGTGCGCCTGGGGCTTCACAGGATCGCCCTAACGGTAGTCTGCGTTTTGCATAACCCTGTTAACCGTTAACTGTAATTTTTTTAAGTTAGTTAATTTTGCTGATAAAATTTTTGTGTTTTTTCAGGGGGGTAGGGCTTGTTTTTTTCGGGTATTGATGGTATTATTAAATAATATAAATATAAGTATTTATAATAAACTAAAGTAAATTAACATCTTTAAATCATATCATATAAAAGTCAAATAATCAATCCCGCAACCTGACAATTTTTGGTCATTTTTATGTCTGTGGGGCTAATTTTTTGCTCGCCATACAATTAGTAAAACAACCGATAAAAACCGCTTGCATACCTACTGAGGGCGAGTTTCCGATCGAGCTGGCTGAGTATTTTGGTTGGGAAGAGTCGCCTGAGAGCCTAGTTTTTGGAAATAAAGACCGCCGATGGTGGCTAAGAATATTGTGTAAGCCGCCGCTTGGACAAGATAAAGTCGGTCTCTGTATCCAAACAGTGCTTTGAGAATCACTCCTGGAAATTGTCGATCGGGCAAAATTTCCGCTGCATTCCACACCAGAGGCCCTAAAATACAAGAGTGGAGTGGTGCGAGGCGATCGTAATAAAAACAAATCGCTGCATACTTACTATTCATCTGCGACAAAATCCCAGCGGCTTGGTCAAAATGCTTGAGTGCAGATACTGCCAAACCTGCCACGATTAACAGCAACAAAATCCCCATAAACTTGAAAAACAGGCGGATATCAATTTTGACACCCCACTTGAACAGTAGCGCGCCAATGATTGCCGCCCCAGTCAAACCGCCCAAAGCTCCCAAAGCGGGACTCAAACCTTGTTGAAATTGAGCGCTGACAAATATAACTGTTTCAAAACCTTCGCGCAGTACCGCAATAAAAATTAAGCCAAATACGCCCCAGCCAGCATTGCTATTTTCTGTCAAAGCTGCTGTAACTGCTCCTTCAACTTCTGCTTTGAGAAAGCGAGCTTGCTGAGTCATCCAAATTAGCATCCAGCTTAGCATTGCGATCGCCACAAACCCCAACACGCCCTCTAATAGCTGTTTAATGACTGGTGCGTAAGGCTGTTCGGATGTTGATAATGCTGCCAGCAATCCATTAAATACAGTACCCACAATACCGCTAGCACCAATGCCGGCTGCGACACCTGCATAAACCCAAGAATTGAGGTGACTTTGCTCGGCTTTTTTGAGGCAAGCTAGTACAATTCCGATGACTAAGGCGGCTTCTACGCCTTCGCGCAGGGTAATTACAAAAGTCGGTATGGCTTCACTAAAATTCATTTTTTATAATCATAGGGCATGGGCATGGGGCATTGGTCATTGGTGATTGGAAATAACCAATAACCAATAACCAATAACAATTAACTAATGATTAAATCAACTATAATCCCGCAGCATTTTTTTCAGTTCTACTTGGTGCAATTCTTCTTGTCCAATTAGATTTCGGGCATATTCTTCCAAATAAACGCTGGAGTTGGTCACGACTTCAAGTAAAGATTTATACTTTTTGAGGGCTTTTTTCTCGTGATTTAAACTTTCTTCTAACAAGTCTTTCACCGAGTGTTTGTAGGTTTCTTCGATGGGAGCAATTTTCTGACTGGGATGCCCCTCTAAACCTGTGAGAATTTCTCCTGCTTGTTGGGCGTGGAGTAGAGATTCCGTTGCTTGTGCTTTAAAAAACTGCACGATGGGAATCCGGTTTGGCCCTGTCACCATTAGTGAATAGTGGGTATAGCGCACGACACCTGCAAGTTCCCATTCCATGATGGTGCATAGCAGTTCCTGGGTTTTTTTCTCGTCAAGTTCTTTCATTTGTTGTTTTAGAGGTAGAATGCCTTAGAGGGCGCTGTTTATAATATCACATTTAAGTTAAAAATGAAAAGTAAGGTGGTGATGGCGCTCCTTACCGGAGAGATGTTGTATGTGAGTTAGGGGTTAACTTCTAAGGTTCCAGTAGGAGCAAACACTACAGTAAACTTAGCGACTGGTGCTGCACTGTTACTGCTAGTTTCGGAAGATTTCAGCAGATTTGGCAAAGGAGTTTCTTGGGTGTAATCCTTGGCTGGTTGATTGAGTAGCTCTAAATTGCCGATCGCCCTTGTTGACTGACGCTGACTCGATATACTAGATTTTGATTGAACGTAGGGCTAGTTTGCCAAGTCTCATTTATGCGATCGTAGACTTTCAGAGCTAATTCATCTAGTTTAGCGCGATCGGTAATTTCTGCTGTCTGAATTGTTCCATCCACTGCCTGAACTTCCGGCTTACCTGCTGATACAGTTGGAGCTTGGACAGTCTGATCTTTGGGGCTACTGGCAATAGCTGTTTCAGAAGACTTATTAGTAGAAGGTGCAACATCAGAAGACTTTTCAGGCAGCTTTTTTTGACTATCAGTAAACATAGCCGGAAGCGCACTGCTACTAGCAATAGCTGATTTGTCTGATTTATTATGAACAGGATTTGCATCTGCTACCTTAGCGAGATTTTGCCCCTAAATTTTCAAAAAATTGACAGGAAAACTGCGAATTTTTTATTTAAGCTAACGCTAAGTATTGTGATGATAAGTCACAACTAAAAAACTCAAAACTCCGACGCTAACCTCAAGTATTTTGTGCATCTCCCTGGCCGAGAGTGGCTTGTTTTTTGTATCCATTATCAAACCTTATATTACTTGATTTAACGGTAAGTAGGGAAAAAGAGGATTCCAGTATATAGTTGTGATCGAAACTAATAACTATAGCGAATATCAGATAGATTAGGTATACACAAACCCTGTTTTATAAAGCTTTTTTTCAAAATTTGTACCTCATATTTTTTTGAAAAAAGCTATATATTAACTAGCAATAATTAGAATTTTTTAGTATCAAAAATACGCACCACTTTGGCTTGGATTAGCTATCGGGTAATTTAGCTGCTGCTAAGATGTCACGCATTTAAATTGCATATTGAGGGCGGGCGGGACGCCCACCCCACAAGACGGGGAATTGTTTTTTGACATTCAATTTAAATGCACATTATTGTGAAGAGTCGGAAATAAAACCAAGTAAGGATTTTAACTTTTTTCTTTATATTTTTTTTTAAATTATTGCTTGAGCTTGATGGTAAATACATTTTGCAGTTGAATATGTAAACCAACATTGATAATTCTTATCCAAAAGCTTGAATGTGGGGGGTTCGGTAAAATATCAGAATAATTCTTCAGGATTATTTAATGTTACATTTCTCATCCTCAAAACTCTGGCTCTGAAGCCCGAATCTATATCAGATAAGCGATCGCCTGCCGCAACTCCCCCGATCGCTCGATCGCATTAATGCCCCCAGAGGGGGTTTTAAATTTTTGTAAAAAATAGTTGACTAAAGAGTTGCAAGTTCTCTCGTTTGGATACATCAATGCACATACCTGATGGTTTCCTTTCACCGCCAGTAGCCATTGCCACCGGCATAGCAAGCGCAGCAGTAATTGCAGTTGCCTTAAATCGAACCCGCGCCAGTCTTGGACTTCGACAAGCCCCAATCATGGGCTTAACCACAGCTTTCGTGTTTGCAGCCCAGATGATCAACTTTCCCGTAGCCGGCGGCACCAGCGGCCACTTGTTGGGAGGGGCGCTCGCATCCGTCGTTTTGGGAAGCCCTTGGGCGGCAACTTTGTCAATGAGCACAGTTTTTATAATTCAAAGCGTCTTGTTTGCCGACGGGGGCATCACCGCCTTGGGAGCCAATATTTTTAACATGGGGCTAGTTGGCATTTGGGTTGGCTGGTGGCTGTTGCAGCCATTGCAGCAACTTTTGGGAGGTTCCAGAAATCGTTTGCCGCTAGCTGCGGGTATCGCCGCTGGCCTCAGCGTCGTGGCTGCTTCGATTTGTGTGGCGATCCAATTGGCAATTTCTGGAACCGTAGGACTCAATATGGCATTGCCAGCAATGGTAGGGGTACATATTTTAATTGGGATTGGCGAAGGGGTAATTACAGGCAGCGTTTTAACTTATCTCGTCAAAGTGCGGCCGGATTTATTGCCGGGACAACAGCCACAATTGCAGAAATGGGTAGTGCCAGTAATCGGAGTTTTATTAATTTCCGGGGTGCTTTCACTGTTTGCTTCAAGTTGGCCTGACGGGTTAGAAGCGGTAGCCGAAAAATACGGCTTTAAAGATAAAGAAGCTGTGGCGATCGAAAATCCCACTCCTTTAGCAGATTACACAGTTAAAGGATTAGAAGAACAGCCGATTGGTACTAGCATTGCTGGACTTTTAGGGTCTGCCTTCAGCTTCGGCGCGGCTTTTGGGATTGCTCAGTTGGTGGTAAAACCTAAAGATGTTTAAACTCTCCATACCTTTTCGATTGCGAGTGTCTCTCACAATTGTGATTGGCATGGGTTTTCTGAAGACAGGCGCTTGGCTGTGGCTGGGAATTTATGGGGCGATCGCACTTTTGTGGTCATTTCGGCTCAGGGCTCCGGTACGAACCCTAGCGCAACTGTTGGGAGCAGAATTGCTTTTTCTCTCCTTATTAGTGCTGCCCCAAGGTTGGGAACGAGCCAGTTTTCTGTTGCTGCGTTCCCTAATTTGCCTGCTAATTATGAACAGTTTTCTGCTAACTTTGCCACCCCACAGTTTCGGAATCGCCCTCAAAGGATTACCCCTACCAGCCGGTTTGCAAGAGATTGTACTTTTAACAGGACAATACTTAGAAATCCTGCTGGCCGAAGTCAACCGCATGAAAATATCTGCCCAACTCCGGGGCTTGTCCGGTACCGGAGGATGGCTGCGTTACGCCAGTGCTTCCATGATCGGAGCGCTTTATTTGCGAAGTCTCGATCGGGCAGAAAGAGTACACGCAGCCATGCTAATTCGCGGCTATAAAGGAAGTTTGCCCTCCGACTCCAAATCGACACCTAAAGAGCGACTCTGGCTGACACTAGCAATTTTAATGGCAGCAGGATTAACAATAGCTTCTTATGGTTATTCGTAATTGGGCATTGGGCATTTAACTGGTTCCCGGCTCTGTCTGGGAATCCATATCCAGAGGCTCTGCCTCGCTTCTTGCGGAGGAAAATTGGAGGCAGAGCCTCCCGATCTGCGTTCCCAGGCAGAGCCTGTGAACGAGTAGAATTGGTAATTGATTAATTCATTCCTCTACCTTTTGCCTTCTCCCTTCCCCTCTCTGCGCCCTCTGCGCTCTCTGCGGTTAAACACTCTTAATCCTAAAATAGAGGAAAATAAAACTTGAGTAGACTAAAATCAGTGCCAACAATAGAAGTAGAAAAGTTAGTATTCGGATATCCCGATCAAAAGCCAATATTGCGGGGAATTTCTTTTAGTTTGCAACCAGGAGAAAGAGTTGCTCTACTCGGCCTGACAGGTGCTGGTAAAAGCACTTTACTCGAAAACTTGATTGGATTAAAAATCCCTCAAGCGGGCGAGATTAGAGTGCAGGGAAAAAAGTTGGAAGAGGCGACGTTATCCCAGGCGCGCAGGCAGATTGGATTTTGCTTTCAAGATGCTAACGACCAGCTATTTATGCCCACTATTTTAGAGGATGTCATGTTCGGGCCTCGCAATTACGGAGTGCCGCCGGGAGTTGCGCGCGATCGAGCTTTAGCCCTATTAGACGAATTTGGTTTAGTAGAATTTGCCAACCGTTCGGCCCACGAACTTTCGGGAGGCCAAAGAAGATTAGCCGCCTTGGCAGCAATTTTAGCACTAGAGCCGGCAATTTTGATCTTAGACGAGCCGACTAATGGACTCGATCCCTCTTGGCGGCGTCACTTGGCTAAGGTTTTGTCCCAATTGCCGATCGAGGTAATTTTGATCGCTTCTCACAATTTGAATTGGATCGGGAAAACGACTCAAAGGGCTTTAGTTTTGGCGGATGGTGAGATTAAAATTGACAGAAAAACCAAAGATTTGCTAGCAGATAAATCAACTCTCGAATATTACAATTTGCCACCAGATTGGTAATTAACTCTTGACCGTTACTCATTACATAAAGCAATCATTACTAATTACAAGCGATGGTAACGATGGGGTGGCAATCATAGGCAATGTATATCTGTAATTAAAGCTCAAATTTGCGGACTGCCTCATTGTACAAATGAATAGCTAAATCGCGCAAAATTTGTTCATTTTGAAACTCACTTCCTAACTTCTGTTTGGCCATTTGAACACACAATTTCATCAATTCTGACGAACTTTCGATGTGAAGTGCGATCGCCCTTTGCTTTTGTTCAAAACTGGCCTCGATTTCCGCCAGCATTTTGACCGATTGACAATTCGCAAATTCCTCTAAATTTTCAGCTTTTTTTTCCTGCTTTCTCTTTTGTAGTTCCTCGGAAAAACCCCCAGCAATTATCCCCGCAGGTAACGCAAAAATTCCGATTCCCAAAAATGCTAACATGGCTCCTAACAATTTTCCTAAAGGAGTGATTGGATAAATATCGCCGTAACCCACAGTAGTCAATGTCACAACTCCCCACCACATTGCATCGGGGATGCTGCCAAAAGCTTTGGGATGTGCCTCGTATTCAACAAAATACATGATGCTAGAGGCAAATATTAACAGAATAAAAACTGCAAATGCAGTGGCAATCAACTCCTCTTTCTTAGCGTACAATACTGCTCCCAGAGTTCTAACAGACTCTGAATAACGGCTCATTTTTAGCAAGCGCAACAAGCGCAAAACACGAATTAAATTAACAAAGTTTAAACTAGGAAATAACAGCAAGAAGTAAAAAGGTAAGATGGAAATTAAATCTATCAAACTTAGCGGTGTCAGAGCATATCTCAATCTTCCCCAAAGCGGGTGGCTGTATCTGCGATCGACTGTAGACACCCAGAGCCTTAAAATATATTCTATTGTAAATACTAAGGAAGAAACAATTTCGATGTTTACCAAAAGCGATGTGTGTTCTGGCGACAATGTGGGCGAAGTAGAAGCAATAAAAGCTGCGACGTTGATCAGAATTAAACAAGTTATGACAACATCATCGGCTAAACTGTATAAATTGCTTGCTTCTGAGGTTTCTAAAATTTCATAAATTATTGTTTTGATTTTTTTACGCATCTGAGTTTGTCCTAAGATTTTAGCAATTAACGCTCACGCTTTACTACAGTCTAAACAATTAAATTAAAAAAATTAAGCAGGAGTTGTGCTAAAGCTAAAAAATTGGTATCTTCACAGATGCTCTTGTTACGAAATTCAATATTTATCAGGGAAAGTGGGTTGTTTGGGGCAACGGCGCTCTAGTAAAATTTAGAGTTAATCTGGAAAAAATTTCCAACTATTACTGGGTTTGCAGGCAAAAATCATGAAGGTAGCCGTATTCAGCACTAAATCCTACGATCGCACATTTCTGGAAGCAGCGAATGTCGGCGGCAAACACGATTTAGTTTTTTTTGAACCGCGTCTGAACTTGGAAACCAGCGTTTTGGCTGCTGGATTTCCGGCAGTCTGCGCGTTCGTGAACGACTCCTTGGACGCGAAAACGCTGCTTAGCATTGCCGAAAAAGGCGTCCGCTTGCTGGCCCTGAGATCTGCCGGATTTAATCACGTCGATTTAGCAGCAGCGAAGGATTTAGATCTAACTTTGCTGCGAGTTCCGGCTTATTCTCCCTACGCAGTGGCAGAACACGCAGTCGCTCTGATTTTGTCCCTCAACCGCAGAATCCATCGGGCTTACAACCGCGTCCGCGAAGGCAATTTCGCCCTAGATGGCTTGTTGGGTTTTGACCTCCACGGTAAAACGGTGGGAATCGTCGGAACAGGCAGAATTGGCGCAATTACTGCCCAAATTCTGCATGGATTCGGGTGTCGCCTGCTGGGATACGATGTTTACCAAAACCCAGATTGCCTTGCCCTAGGCATGGAATACGTCGCACTCCCGGAACTGTTCGCCGCCTCTGATATTGTCAGCCTTCACTGTCCGCTGATGCCGGAAACTTACCATTTGATAGGTGCAGAGGCGATCGAGCAAATGAAACCGGGAATGATGCTGATCAATACCAGCCGCGGTCAGTTGATTGACACTAAAGCTGTCACCAAAGCACTGAAGTCAGGTATAATTGGCTACCTCGGATTAGATGTGTACGAACAAGAGACGGATCTGTTTTTTGAGGATTTGTCAAATCACGTTATTCAAGACGACGTTTTTCAGCGTTTGCTGACTTTTCCCAACGTCCTGATTACCGGACACCAAGCTTTTTTCACCGAGGAAGCTTTGACAAATATCGCCGAAACTACGATCGGCAATATCACCGACTTTGAACAAGGACGCCCTTGCCCGAATCAAATCGACCTCGATCAAGTGAAAAAATGAGTCAAAAGACCGATTTGGCAGCGAAGGCAATTGTTTAAAATCAAGTCATATCGTTATTTTTGCTTGCAATTTGTGAAACTCTGCCTTAGTCTCATCAATTAGTCCCTGCAGCGCGGATGCTGTGCTAATTGCCGGAGAATTATACTGGCAGCAATTCACAGCCTGCAATTTTACCTGACAACGGAGGAAGTATTCAATGACACAAGCTAACTTTTCGGACGAAACACAAACAATCACTGAAGTCGTGACAGTAGATCTGGTTGAGGACAAACCGGGGGTCATGACTACAGTGACAACCACAGAAACAACGGCCAGCCAGTTCCAAGATATTAAAGACCAAGTTATTACAATTTTGTCGGAACTTCCAGCCTATCTATCCAATTTTTTTGCTGACTACCAAAAGCCCCTCATAACAGTTGGTTTAATCCTGGCAGGCGGTATTAGTATTAAGGTAATGCTGGGAGTTTTAGGTGCTCTTAATGATGTCCCTTTGGTAGCTCCAGTTTTTGAGTTGATTGGCATGGGATATACGGGTTGGTTTGTTTACCGGTATCTGCTCAAGGCTTCTAATCGCCAAGAGTTGTTAACGGAAATTGATTCTTTAAAAGAACAAGTTGTAGGTAAAGATTCTTAGAGGAAGTCATTAGTCATTAGTCATTGGTCATTAGTCATTAGTCATTAGTCCTTGGTCATTAGTTAGTGGTTATTTGTTATTTGTAAGGCTATAGCCATAACCGATAACAAGTAACCAGCAACCCATGCCCAATGCCCAATGCCCAATGCCCAATGCCCAATGCCCAATGCCCAATGCCCAATGCCCAATCTCAATTTGGATGGCAAACTTGTTGCAAAGTGGCGGTAAAGTCGGGGTAGGAAATGGCAGCAGCTTCTGCCCGGTGAATGTTAGTAACACCTGTGGCGTTGAGCGCTGCGATCGCCAAACTCATCGCTATTCTGTGGTCGGTGTAGCTGTCAACATCCGCGCCGATCAAGGGAGTTCCACCGGTAATTTCTAAACCGTCGGGTAACTCGGAAATTTGGGCTCCCATGCGGTTGAGTTCCGCAGCAGTCACGGCCAGCCGATCGCTCTCTTTGACGCGCAACTCGGCCGCATCTCGAATTATTGTAGTACCGGACGCAAAGATCGCCGCTACTGCCAAAATCGGGATTTCGTCAATCAGTCGGGGAATTAAGTCGCCCGCAATGGTGCATCCCCGCAATTGGCCGGAACAGCGAACCAAAATATCCGCTACCGGTTCCCCAGCCGCCTCTCGCTGATTTTGCAGTTCAATGTCGGCCCCCATCATTTCCAAAGCTTCCAAAATGCCTGTACGAGTTGGGTTGACGCCGACATTTTCGACTACGAGCTCGGAACCAGGGACGATCGCCCCTGCAACTAGCCAAAATGCCGCCGAACTAATATCCCCCGGTACAATCACCTTCTGCCCTTGCAGTTGTGTCGGCCCAGTGACTGTCACGCTGCAAGTTTCTGGATCGACGCTCAATTGGGCTCCAAACGCCCGTAGCATCCGCTCGCTGTGATCCCGCGACAGAGCGGGTTCTGTGACTGTAGTTTCTCCCTCCGCCATCAAACCGGCGAGCAAAATGCAAGATTTAACTTGAGCCGAGGCGATCGGAGAATGGTAGTGAATCGGTTTTAACTGTTGTCCGAGTATCGCTAAAGGAGCTAAAGAATTGCTCTTTCTACCCCAAATTTGCGCTCCCATTTGTTGCAGCGGTTTAATGACGCGCGACATCGGGCGCGATCGCAAAGAACTGTCACCCGTTACCGCATAAAAACGCCCCGGATGAGAGGCTAAAATTCCCAACATCAGCCGCATCGTCGTGCCGGAATTACCCGCATCCAAGACTTCCACAGGCTCCTCTAACTCGCCAATTCCGACGCCCCGGACTGTCACCCGTTCCGCGTTGAGTTCAGAAACTTTGGCTCCTAAGAGCGAGAAACATTTAGCCGTACTGCGGGGGTCTTCTCCTAGCAGCAGTCCCTCAATTGTCGTTTCACCTTGGGCGATCGCACCCAAAATCAAAGCTCGGTGAGAAATCGACTTATCGCCGGGAACTCGAATCCTCCCCACCAGTGACAAGCCCGATGCAGGTTTTTGAATGCTTAAAGTTTGGCTTTTGTCAAGAAGCGTAGTAGTTATAATGTCAGCTTGCATTGAGATAAACTAGGATTGGATGGCGTTAGCTATCCTACCTTTTTCCCAGTCCTAAGTCAGTCGTCTTTTGTACGGCCTGCGGGTTTTTTCCCAATGTGTCCGGTTAACTTAAAGCCTGATAAAACTCGCCCAGAGACTCCGCTGTCAGTTATCGAGGACACAGGAGTGCGGACGCAACGGCACGGATTTCACTTTAATTTCACATTAATTTCACAAATATTATCCGTGTATATGCTTAGATTTCATGTCCTGCTGTGAGTTATCGACCAGATGATTGAATTGTGACTAAACAATTTTCGATTTTCGATTGCCAGTTGTAGATTTTTCATTTTTTTAAGCAAAAGCTCCGGAATTTGGAACCCAGCTAATCTAAAATCTAAAATCTAAAGCTTAAAATCTCAAATCTCAAACCCCCCGATCCACAACAACTCCTACACTTTTGTTTATGCTGACGCATCACCGCAAGCCTGTAAGTTTATCGCTGGTATCCACAGATTTACCATTGTGGTCAGTTGTTGAAACCGCTGGTACGCTTTATCAAAAAGACCGCGATCGCTTTCACTTGTTGTTACACGAACCAGCAATAATCGATCGCCAATTTTCTGACGACTCCGACGCATCTGCCGAGCCAGTTACAATCTTACCCCCAACTACAAAACCCCGGTTGCTCTGGCTAGAAGTTTCGCCCTATCGAGTCATTATGACTATGCAAGGAAACGGCAAATACAGTTACCGCCACTGCTGGGAACGAGGAATGTACGGCCTGAGCCGTTATTGGCTTCAGGGCGAATCGCTGGCGACTCCCGAACAGTTGCGACTCCGCAACTTCACTCGCAACTTGACGCTGACAGGAAAGCCGGAACCGGATCACTTGCGGTTAGAATACGAGTTGTGGTCGGAGAAAGTGCAACTCGGTCGCTATATTTTGAATCTAGAAATTCATCACTAAATTGGGTAATTGCACAGGGTTAGATAGTAGGTGAAGGCGACGCATTCCTCCAATTCATTCACCCCCCGTGGGTTGTTGGGGTTCGCGTGGCCATCTCAAAACTCAAAACTCTTAGCCTTTAGCGATCGCCCTTACAATAATTAATCAGTTTGCTAGTCAAAGCGTCTTGATTTGCGGCTGCTTGATTCGCCTGTTGGCCGGCTCTAATAATATCTGCTTGAGCTGTTTGGATTTGCTCTCGACCTTCTATACTTGTAGAAGCGAGATTGCCAGCCTGAAGACTTTTGCTTATGTCGCCGAGTGCTTGACTAATTTCCTGGAAGGATTTAACCGATGGCTCCTGAATTTCTTTGAGGGTTGGATCTGTGATTCGCAGATCCTCAAGTTCATTCGCTATCAGGTTCAAATTTTTAGCTAAATTGTCGGTCGTTGCAGCATCGTTGCTGTCTTTATCAACATCAATGAGAGCGTTGCCTTTGTTGACAATTTCAGTAAATTTAGTACACTGGACAGCTCGGCTATCGCTGCAACTAATCGTCAGCGTACAGCAAGCAACAACTATCAGCAGGATGGCAATCTGTTTGCGAAAAAAGTACATGAACCCTCGGTTGCAAAAAAAGTAGATTCTGGGATTTTGTCGTAGAGTGCGTCACTTGATTTTCGATTTTCGATTTTCGATTTTCGATTTTCGATTTACTTGCGACATTGAATCAAAGGATCTGGAACTTTGGTCTAAAATTAGGGATTGTCCACAAGGCGAGTGTACGCGGCACAGTATCCGTTTTTGGGTGTGTCAGCGGGCCGATCGATATATCGACTGTCGAAAAACTTTCGCGGCATTCAGACACGCTCTACTAAGCTAAACTACGTACCTGTTTAGGAACTATGGTCAAAAACAGCAATAACCTAAAGAAGGGAAGCATTTGGGGATATCTTACCCTGCTTTTGCCTATTTCCTTGACGGCGGTTGCCAGTTTCGAGTCGGGAACGATGTTTTGGGCGATCGCCACCACAGCGGGCATTGCTTGGGCTTACAAACTCTACCACCAGCAGCAAAAACACAAACTCGCTCATTTAGACTCGGTTTTCTATAAGTTGATCAAGGAAAATCAAGGGCGAGTTACGGCTTTGGATTTGGCGATGAATGCGAAACTCCCGGGCGAAAAGGTTCAAGAGTATCTCGACGAACGAGCTTCTGAGTTTGCCGCAGATTTTGAGGTGACGGAACAAGGCGGAATTTTGTATTATTTTCAAATAGCTCCACCTGTCAATCAAAGCGAAACAGCTAATGCGGGAATAGCTGTTCAAGAGCCTCCCACAAATCGGGAAAAAGCACAAGATAAAAAACCAAATTTATTCCCCATTGCTCAAACCAAGACTCCTCAAAAGCCCAAAATCTCTTTTACCCAGACGGAACTCTCCCGCAGGTTCAAAGTTCACGCAACTACGATCGGCAAGTGGAAACTTAAGCCGGAGTTTGCTCAGTGGAGTCGGGAAAAAGACCCGGAGGATCTCGCCTGGGAATATTCTACAGAAAACAAGCGATTTTATCCCAAAGATTGACTTCCTCTGGTATTTGCCAAAATATCTCAATAAACCCGGTTTCTAGGACGCTCTGCGCTTAGTAACGAAGAATTTGGCAAGAAACCGGGTTTCGGAGATTTGAGCGCGTCCTGGACTAATTTTACTGCGGTTGACCGAAAGCATCCAGGATACCAGCCCCCGGATTCATCCGTCCAGAAATAAAAAACCTGTATCCGATGAAACTTGCCCCCCGAATTTATCCGTGGGGTCAATGCTTCAATTCTAAAATCTAAAATCTAAAATCTAAAATCGATTGACCGCTCGATCTCTTTAGGTTATTTTAAGTAAAATCGTCTTTTGCTGAGTTTGCCAAGTAAAAATCGGTAAGTTCGATCGTCCTATCTGTTTCTTTTTTCTCCTATGTCCAAAACAACCTTGCGAGTAGTCGCCCGCCTCGCGGCCTTTCCTGACAAAGTAGCAGAACTTAAATCTCTGCTGCTGAGCATTATGGAGCCCACTCGCAAAGAAAAAGGCTGCATCAAATACGAACTCCTGCAAAATCAAGCCGATCCCACAGATTTTACCTTTGTTGAAGAGTGGGAAAGTGCAGATTTGCTCGAACTACATCTCGGTTCAACTCACATTCAAGACGCCGTGCAGAAATTAGACGGTTTGGCCGTTGGGCCTCCAGATATCCGCCGCTATGAATTGCTAGCTTAATCGGGTTTTGATCGCAATTTGATTAAGGTTTTTGAATTAGATTCGATTCCCCAAAGTTTGTGGGACACCACGCGGCGAACCCTAGATATATAGGTTCTGCGTAAGTCCAATTCTACTCACATCTTGCACTATTCTCGCTGAACAGGCAAGATGCCTGTTCCACAAAGAGTAGATTTTTTGTGGAACAGGCATCTTGCCTGTTCAAAAAAGGATTATTGACAATGGTTTAAGATCTTAGATTCTACTAACTTCAGAAAAGTTTATGACATTAGCAACAATCAAACAGCTATTTATTTATCCAATTAAAGGGCTGACACCGCAAGAAATGTCGGAGTTTGCTTTAACAGCAGGACACGGAATTAAGGGCGATCGAGCTTTTGCCTTAATGTTTGCAGATAATCTGGAAGCTGTAAAGATGCCGGCCCAAAATATGCCTTGGATGAGCAAAAAAAATTTTGCTGTCCAAAATGATTGGCCTTTGTTAGCAGCTTTAGAATGTGATTATCAACCGGAAACGGCAGTTTTAACAGTCAAGCGTGAAGGAGTTGCAGTGTTATCGGCAGAAACGAACACAGCAGCGGGGCGCGATCGCATTGGCACTTTTTTCACAGAATATTTGGCAGCAATTGAACCCACAAAAGAAGCGAGACACCCGCAGTTTGCACCTTTGCAATTAGTCGGCGACACCAGCGGCGAAACTCGTTATCCCGATCGAGAACCAGTACACATTTCTTTACTCAGTCAAGCCACATTAGACCAATTAACAGAAATTGCTGTTCAAAACATTGACGTGGGCCGATTTCGCCCGAACATTGTGCTAGAAGGTATGGCAGCTTGGTCAGAATTTGAGTTGATCGGAAAACAGTTTCAATTAGGCACGGCGCGCATAGAAGTTACAGCACGAATCGGTCGCTGTGTCAATATAGAAGTGAATCCAGAAACGGGCGATCGGGATATTTCTCTACTCAGTTTACTCCAAAAGGAATTCGGTCACGCGCAAACTGGAGTTTTAGCCAAAATTATCAACAGCGGCACAGTTAAAATCGGCGATGTTTTGACTTCTTATTAATAAAAAGCGACATTAAGATTGTGAATGCTGGCTAACTTCCTCTACTGATAAACCGAGTGCTTCTGCCACTTGCTCTGTATTCAATCCCATTGCCAACAACCGAGGGATGGCATCCCGCCGCGCTTGGGCTTCTGTACTCAAAGCCTGCTCTGCTAAGGAAGCTCGTTCTGTACCTGTCAGCAGCAAATTGCCCTCGCTGTCCCACCACCGCAGCCACAGCATTGTCTGGTTTTGATAACTGCCTTGCCACAGTCCTAATTCTACGCCCATGGGCGCGATCGGATAATGACCGCGATCGTTCGGAAGCAACTGCTGGTAAAACCCATTGTTCAGGCTGTAAACCTCCAGCCTGCCACTATTGATTTCATAAATCCCATAATACGGAATCCGCATGATCCGCTCATAGACCCAAAACTTCCCAGGTCTTGGCGCCGATTCGACTTCTGAGTAGGATAGTGGGGTTGTGTCCCGCTCTTGAGAACCATCTCCCGATGCGAACTCCAAAGCAATCATCGGAGCCATGAATTCGCGCCACAGCACGTAAGAGCGACGAATCTGATTTCCTAATGTTGGTGGCACGTTGGGCACGTAGAACCAATCAGGAGCTTCTGCTCCCTTTTCAAGCGGGTCAGTTTCTCGCCAGTAGATGCCACAGTCTTGCCCTATAGCATATTGCCCATCGGGATGAAGCCGTTGCAATACCGACCCAATAGAATCAGTCAAAATAATGCTTTGGGGATGCTCCTGAAAATTCTTCACAAAAGTGCCGTCTTCCTCTGGCAGTTGAGTGTGGTCGGGGAAAGGAGAGGGAAGGACAATTTTTTCTGTTGCCGGCGTCATGCTACCTCTCAAGTATTGCAACTTACTTGAATATCTTAACTCATCCTGCTTCCGGCACCCTCACCTTATTACCAATCAAATTCAGAAAACTCGTTCCAAAATGTTGAACCTCCAAAAAATTAGCATGAGCAGGAGTTGACTTGTAAACTCTAAAAGTCCGCATAATTCCTAAAGTCGCGGCACTTTCCAGCGGGCCGATAAAGCTAGTATCCCTGTCCAAAAAATGAGACTGCTTAGCCCAGTGTGCCATCTGTTCCGCATTCAAAAAATAGCAACCGGAATGAGGATTCAATGCCCGCTCAAAAGCGATTGTTTGTTCCATAATTTTTCCCATTAACTGCCGCTGCTCCTCTACATTTTGAAACTGAGAAGTCGCTGAGTCTGCTAAATCACCATCAACATATGCTTTAAAAACCGCGCCTTTAGGCGCTATTTCATAGCGATTAGGTTGCAGCAAATTCCCATTTCCCCCGTGATGCGTAAACCACTTTAATTTACTAAAAAACCACGGATCATGCAGCACTAAATCATCTTCTAAATAACAGAAATAATCGTATTTGTTAAGACACGCTCGCAAAACTGCTTGACACTCAAACCCCAACAGCAGCGGCTCGCATTTGGTAGCGTGGTGCATAAAACATCTGGGTTGCACTGGCAGTTGAGGCAACAGATGATAACCTTGAGTAGTGCAAACAACAATGTCAATTTCGTGCTGTTGAGATTGATTGGCTGGGATAGTTGCACATTCGCTAATGTCAATCATGGACTGAGATTTGCCGTACAAAGCTTGCAGCGATGTCACGCAAGCGGTTAAAGCATTTAGTCGTGGTTGCGGATCATTTCGCTGGGAAGCGTGTTTCCCGTCGCCGCTGGGATTGTAAAAGTGAGCAATAGTGAAGAGAATTCGCATTGGTGTGGAGTAACAATTAGAAATTAAACAATAAAACAGAACGATCGCACAATAACCCTATAAATCTTACCGCACTTAGTCACCAAATAACTCCGGCAGGCGATCGCGCAACTCAGCATTTAAACGCGGCAACTCGTCCCGCATCTGTAAGTACCAATCTCGGCGCTGCCGGTAGTGCCCGCACAGCAAGCGGTTGTCGCGCACCCATTCATAAGCATTAGCGGCTATTTCCCGGCGCCGAGAAGTGTCAGATATCAGCGAATTTAGTTTGGTTTCAAACTCTTTTTCATATCTATAAATCAATCCGGTTTCAGCTTCTACAATCGAATGTTCGTACACAGTGGGACTTGCCAGCACCGCTACTCCCCGCGCTGCACATTCAATAAATTTTAAGTCGGATTTCATTTCGTTAACCGGGTTGGAAACAAGCGGCAGCAAAGCTATATCGCAACTGTACATAATTTCTTGATACCGTTCGTAACTGCAAAATGGTTCAAATTCTTTTTGCTGTATTTTCAAGGATTCAAAAAATTTTCGGTCGTGGATTACTTTAACTCGAAGGCGGTGCTTGTGTGCAAATAAAACTCGATTTAGCGCTGCCATAATCGGCTGCCAATCTTTTTCGCGGTTAAGCGCACCAAAAAAGATTGTGACTGTATCTTCGGCCGGATAAATTCGCGGCGGAGGTAGATAGGCTAATTGATTGGGAAATACGGCAACATTGTGATTGTATGACCGCAAAATTTTTGCTAGCGGTTCTGTAGAAGTTTGAACACAGTGACAGCCGCGATAGCTGAGGTAGTTATTGTCGGCGTATTCGCGGCGGCGGATGGGATTGTCGTCAATTTCAGCTACTATTAAATAGCCTTGTTGAAGAAGTTCTTTGAGTTGGGGAATATAGCCGGGATATTGCATGATTGTCCGCTGCCAGATGAAGACTTTTTCTTCTCCCAGCAGGGGGGGAATTAACTCTGCTGTTTTCACCGCTGATACAGTGCGGACACCGGGAATTGTAGCGCTAAATTTGTCCGGTTCCAAAACTCGCACACGATCGCACCCTGTAGGAGCCATAATGATAGTCTGAATCAGCAGTCTGCGCGCAGGTACGGTCGATTTGGTCGATCGCACGATATAATGTTCAGCACCGGTTTCCGTAGCAAAGCTGCTCGATGTGAGCTCTAAAGCCTTTACCATTGGATACAGTAATTCCTGAAAGTGGACAAAATTTTCAGTTTTGTGTCCCTTCCCTTGAAATTCATAAACCTGCAATCCGGCTTGAGCAAATAGTGATTTAATACTTTCTAGGGTAAACCAGTGCTGCATCTTGTTGTCGGGATTCTCCCACTGTCCCCGCAACAGATTGACAATTCGCCGCCAGTATTGAACATTAGGGATTCTGGCGAGAATTTGCCCCTCTGGATTCAGCAAACAACTGTATTGCTTGAGCACTTCCCAGGGATTTTTGAGGTAGGGTAGCAAGTCGCCAAAAACCAAACAATCGACGGTTCCTGGGGCGATGTCGAGACTTTCGAGGGCAATTTCTTCAATATCGGCTACCGTCACCCAGTTTAGCCGATCGACTGCAATTTTAGCTTTTTCTCGATCGCGTTCAATGCCAATATACTGACAATGGGGATTGATCAGTTTGTACTGTTCGCCCGTCGAGCCCGTACCGCAGCCAATTTCAACAATGACTTTAGCATCCGGCGGTAGCAGCTTCAAGAAGTCGTGGTTGACGCGATCGATCACTTTGTCTAAAATTCCTGATTAGTTTATCGTAAAATAAAACCGAGCCACCCATGCCAACAGACTACCAGCCGAAGGTTAGCATTGCGATGCCAGTATACAATGGCGATCGGCACATTTGTCAAGCACCCAATTTTCTGTTGCCAACTCTTTCTCTTCCCTCTCTTCTCTTCCTCTGCGTTCTCTGCGCCCTCTGCGGTTCACTTAATCTTATTTACTCATCATACAAGCATCCCTATATCTTATCAAAAATTGAGCAAAATTATAATTTATTCTCAACCCCTACCCTCATTCAGCGCGATAGAAGAACTAAATTAATTCGGCTTTTTCCAAAAAAAATTAACCCAACAATTTGCTAAATACATTAGAAACTATGAACCCTAATCTAGGAATGAACATCGCCGGCTACATCAGCGGCGAATTTGGCATAGGAGAAGGTGTCAGAGCCAACATCAGAGCGACAGAAGCCGCCAACATTCCCTTCGTCATCAACAATTTTACCCGCAGTCCCCACCGCAAGAAAGACACCACCTATCAAAATTTTAGCCAAGACAATCCCCATCCCGTAAACTTAATTCAAGTCAACGCCGATGAAGTTGCAACCTTTATCAAACATACAGGTTACAGCTATTTTGAAAACAAATACAACATCGGCTTTTGGGCCTGGGAACTTCCCGCCTTTCCCCCGGAATGGCAGCCCGCATTTAATCACTTTCACGAAATATGGACTTACAGCAACTATTGCGCCGAGGCAATTTCCGCAGTCTCGCCAATTCCCGTCATCAAAATCATGCCCAGTATTGCTCTTCCCGCACCTTCCCTGAAAAGAGAAGCACTGAATTTACCTAAAGATAAATTTATTTTCTTGTTTGCCTTCGACTTTTCTAGCCGCATTGAGCGCAAAAATACTTTAGCGACAATTCAAGCATTTAAACAAGCTTTTGGCGAAGATAACAGTGTATTATTGGTAATCAAATCTTCTAATTCCAACAAATTTTCAGCGGCGCAAGCATCCTTAAACTCAGCCATAGCAAATAATTCAAATATCAAACATCTAGACGGGTATTTGTCCAAAAATAAACTTAATGGTTTGCTCTACAATTGCGACTGTTATGTATCCCTGCACCGCTGCGAAGGATTTGGCTTGACAATGGCTGAAGCGATGTTTTACGGGAAACCCGTAATTGCCACTGGCTATTCATCAAATACAGAATTTATGAATGTCGGCAATAGCTATTTAGTTAAGTATAAGTTAATCCCAATTGATAAAGATTGCGGGCCATACAAAAAAGGCAATGTTTGGGCCCAAGCGGATGTCGAACACGCTGCGGATTTAATGCGGCACGTCTTTAACAATCACCGGGAAGCTCAACAAATTGGAGCGATAGCCGCTGAGGAAATTAAGACTTTACTCAACCCGCAATTTACAGGGGATAAAATTAGAAAACGTCTCGAATATATTGCCGAGATTACCGATAACTTTCACAGCATACCTCTGTCAGGAACAGCCAAAGCGCAGTCTGCCAAAATTAGGGCTAACTTCCCACCATCACAGCAACAAAGTCAATCAAAAGGAGAACTGCCAAACGAGCAGCCGAAGGTTAGCATCTGCATTCCGACATACAACGGAGAAGCATTTATTGGGGAAGCAATTCAAAGTGCTTTAGCCCAAACATACCCTAACATAGAACTGATTATATCCGATGACGGCTCCACAGACAGCACAATTGCGATCGCCCAATCATTCCAATTACAAACCTCTGTCGATTTCCGGATCATACTGCACCGCAACTACGGCTTATCACAAAACTGGAACTTCTGCATATCCCAAGCAAAAGGTCAATACATTAAATTTCTCTTTCAAGACGACTTGCTCGCACCAGAATGTATTGAAAAAATGGTCGCGCTCGCCCAAGACAACCCAAAAATAGGTATGGTTTTCTCCCCGCGTGGCATCACCATAGCTGACAATGAATCTAACCCAATTTTGCGCGGAGCTTCCCAATCAATTAAAGATTTGCATAAAAGTTGGTCGAATTTAAAATCTATTCAGGCAGGAAAAGAATTACTCGCAGATACTAAATGCTTGAACAACCCGATAAACAAAATTGGCGAACCGAGTACCGTCTTAATTGCCGCGCGAGTCTTTGAAGAAATAGGATTATTTGATTCGGGATTATCTCAGTATGTAGACTTAGATATGTGGTGGCGAATCATGGGGAACTATCACATCGGATTTGTAGATGAAAAACTGTCATCCCTGCGGATTCATCCCGAACAACAAACTTGGAAAAACTTCGCTGCTGGGGAAAATCATAAGGATGTAGTCAGATTTTACAAAAAACTACTAAATAGTCCTGCTTACAGTTTCCTGGATCAACAAATCAAACAGACAATTCGCCAAAAGTTGGCATTAAGAACCCAGCCGAGATTATCGGAATTGTCACCACTGCTCGATCAATATAATAAATTCCCCTCAAAACAGCCTCTTCTCGCGCTGCGCCCCTACCGCCAACAGCTAGCTGAGTATTGGCTGAATTTGCCAGCGGAAAAATTAGAAATTTCTTACTCGAAAGACATGGGGAAAGCTCATAAATTGCTACTAGATAGCGCCCTAAAAAATGAAACTTTAACTGAGTCAGAACAACGTTTTGTCCAGCAGTTATCCTCGAAACTTGCTGAAGAAGGGGAAATTGCCGAGAAGATGCAATATCTCCTCGCAGCGATGCTGTACTGCGACGCTTATCAGTTGCCACTTGAGTATAAAAATGCAGCGATTCCCCAGTGGTTTTTTGACGATTTTCTGAAATTTATATTTCAGTCACCGAATTATTTTCAAAGGAGATGTGGCATTGTCAAGAACGGGCAAGATGCCCGTTCCACACAAGATGAATTTTCTGGTGGAACAGGCATCTTGCCTGTTGGTTCCACAACAGATGAATTTTCTGGTGGAACAGGCATCTTGCCTGTTCCTCAACAAGTAATTGAGAAGAGTGCAAGATATCAGTTTAAACAAAATTGGGGAGTAGAAAGGTACTCTGAATATTTCCAACAGTTAATCAAGTACGTCGCAGCTAATATCGCCAGTTTTCCAGATTCAGAAGTTTGGCGTTATTTGGCGGCTTTTATTGCGAAAATTGTTAGTTTCCAAGCTTTGTATTTGAGTGAGACCAATCTGCTCAATATATTGATTCAGCGAGCTGATATTCTGGAATTTTATTTAAAAAATATCGGCTGTCAAGTAGAATGGAATTTTCCTCATAGAGAACCTGAAAGAACTAAAATCCGAGTTGGCTTTTTGCTTAATAAAATTAGTGATGACTCCGAGACTCGTGCTGCAATTTCGAGTTTTGAATATTTAGACAGAAGCAAATTTGAAATTATTGTGTACTATTTCCAGGTACAAGACGAGCGACTGGGGAAATATTGCGAAAATTGCGCCGACAAACTGGTGCAACTGTCAGAAGATTTGCCAAATCAAGTCCGAGAAATGCGATCGCACGATTTAGATATTCTGCTAATCTGCACCAATACTACCGACACTTCTCAACCAAGCGCCCTCCTGTGCCTGCACCGACTAGCGCGGGTGCAAATAGCTAGCGGTGTATCAACCCCCGCAACCACCGGAAGCCGAAATATCGATTATTTCATTGCTGGGGATTTGACATTGCCCGCAGGTGCAGCAGCAGAGTATCGCGAAAAATTAATTAGTTTAAAAGGGTCGGGAGTTTGTTTAAGCTATACTGTAGGATCAGCACCTGCCACAGTGGAACCGACTCGCAGGAGTTGGGGAGCTACAGACGAATCTGTAGTGTTCATGTCCGGCGCTCAAGCTTTGACAATTATCCCAGAATTGAGAGAAACTTGGGCAAAAATTATTGCTGCCGTACCGAATTCTATTTTAGTTTTGTATCCCTTTAGTTCCCGCAATGGAAACTATCCGACGGTGCCTTTTTACAACCAAATTCGATCGCTCTTTGCCGAATACGGTATTGACAAAAAGCGCTTAGTTATGATTAAAGCGCTACCATCTCGCGCCGATTGCATAAAATGTCTGGAATTGGCTGATATATATTTAGACTCCTATCCATACAGCAATGGCTGCTCCTTAGCAGAACCCCTGTTGGTGGGGTTGCCTGTAGTGGTAAGAAAAGGGCAAACAACTCGATCGCGACAATCAGCCGCCGTGCTCGAAGAACTGCTAATTCCGGAACTGGTAGCAGACAGCGAGAACTCTTATTTAGAGCTGAGCATAGCACTGGGAACCAACCCAGAACTGCGCCGGCACTACCGCGAGCGAATCCAGCAAAAAATGGCGGCAAACCCCAAATATCTCGACAGTCGCGCTTGCTCGACCCAACTCGAAACACTCTTTGAAAGACTATTCCGAGAGTGAAGGATGAAGGAAGAAGGAAGTTCAGCAACTAAGCAGTGTACGGGATTTAACGGATAGATGTTGAGGGAAGATTTTCCCACTCTCCCACTCTCGCATCCAGTTACCATTCTGAGACCCGCGGGGAACCCCTCGCTAGGCAGAGCGTCAAGAAATAGACGGCAATAGCGCTAGCCCACTGACGGTCTGCTATCATCGGGGAATCGAGGGGTTAGTGGTTGTCGCTCTTTTCCTGCCACAGCTAAATTAAAAGGGGAAGCGCAAGTCAGTTGGAGAAAAAAAAATGACAGGACTTTTTCAAATAGGCGATAAATTATTGCAAGCTCAGGATATGCCATCGCTCCTGAAGCGGTATCAGTTGATGCCACAATTCTTGCGGGGTGTAATAGTAGACCAAGCGATCGCATCCTTTAGTTGCAGCGACGAAGAACGAAAATCCGCCGTCGAGAACTTTCTGGCACAACACCAACTGACAGCCCCCGAAGCCAAAGAAGCTTGGCTGCGCGGCCAAAATATGACGGAAGAAGAACTTCAAGAGATGGCCGTTAGGCCCTTGCTGATCGAAAAATTTAAGCAAGCAACTTGGAGACCTAAAGTAGATAATTATTTTTTAACCCGCAAAGCCAGCCTAGACCACGTAGTCTATTCCCTGGTACGCACCAAAAATCCAGCACTGGCCAACGAACTTTACTTTCGCATCCTCGAAGGGGAACAAACCTTTGCTGAAGTGGCCCGCGACTATTCCGAAGGGCCCGAGTCCAAGTCAGGCGGCTTGTTGGGCCCAGTACCCCTCAGCCAGCCCCACCCGGCAATCAGCAAACTTTTGTCCGTCAGCCAGCCAAATCAACTCTGGACGCCGCGTCCTCTGGCAGAATGGATGGTAATTATTCGACTAGAAAAGTTCATGCCGGCCCAGCTCGATGAATCGATGCGGCTGCACTTGATTAACGAACTATTTGAAAGCTGGCTCGCCGAACAGATATCGCAAATAGGCCCGCTACAGCCCCTCTCCTCCGTGTCTTCAATATCATGACAATCCAGCAATTGGGTCAGGGGCCCCCGGATTTATCCGTGCAGACTTGAAAAAGCGTAGCATCCTGACAAAAACCCCCTGGATTCATCTGTGGATTCAATCTAAAATCTAAAATCTAAAATCTAAAATTGGATGACTTCTTCCGCTGTTTCCCTCTCCCAAATTCAGGATTTCCTAGCTCAAACACCTCCCTTTGACCGACTGTCAGAGACGGCTCTGACAGCCTTGGTGGCTAAATGCCAACTCCTTGGCTACCGGACGGGGCAACCCCTGTTTGAACGGGAAAAAATGCCGACTCAGGTGGCAATTATCTATCAAGGCCAGGCCCGGCTGCTGGGCTTTGACCAGCGCTCGCAGCGCCACGTAAGTTTGCGCTTGGTGCAGTCGAAGGAAATTCTCGGCTGGGCTGGCTTGCTCAGGGGAGTTCCCTGCGAAACGGCGATCGCCTCTACAGATGTGATCGCGATCGTCCTACCTGCCGAAGATTTCCTGAGCGTACTGGAAAAACAGCCGACATTTGGAGAAGCCTTTCGCGAACACTGTTCCTTGAGCGAAGTATTTGAACTGTTGAGCCTGGAATTGCAGCGCCAAGCCGACGGCACTTCCAATCTCAAGGAACTCACCCTGCAAGCTTGGCAAGATGCGACAGTTGTCAACGTACCAAACGGCAACAAAAAAACTCAAGACATCGCCAAAGAGCTAGATACCGAGCGAATTTGGCTCGTCAGCAGCGGCGTCTTGGGCGACTTTCCCACCGGCAGCCGCTTCTCTGTGGAAAACGCAGCCAAATCTTTAAAAGTAGAAGGCCGCCTCGGCGCCCGCTTGGTCGGCTTCCGGGAACCCCCAGCATCGCAACCAGAGCTAGCAGATCCCCCAAATGGCGAGACAGGGACAGGTACAGGAGGAGGGATAAAGCCACCCATCATTTTTGACGATGTACCCCCCGCCCCCGATCGTCCCCCAGAACCAACAAGCGACCAACCAAAGGATTCGGCGGGGAGATACCCAGTTTTCCGCGCCAAAGGGCAGATTGAGGCCCCGCTTGCTTGCTTCCAAATGTTGAGCAAGTATTTCGGCCTCAAGTTTCGTCGAGATATCATCCGCAAAGTTCTAGAAAATCAGTTAAAAACCGCTGGTTCTATCAGTATGCAAGCCTGCGGGGCGATCGCCCAAAGCATCGGCCTGACGCCCCAATTGGCGCAAGTGCCCGCAGAAGCCATCAACCGCATCAAAGCTCCCGTAATGATTAAATGGGAAACCAGCTTTGCCATTATTTACAGCATCACCGAGCAAGAATTGGTGATGGCCACGCCCGAAAAAGGGTTAATGCGGAAGCGGATACCTCAGTTTAAAGAAATCTGGGGAGAATCAGGAGAAGTCCTGCTGCTGCAAGCTCCGCAAGTCGAACAAAAAGAGCAGTTCAGCTTCTGGTGGTTTGTGCCGGCGCTGATGGAACACAAGACAGTGTTTTTTGAGGTGTTGCTCGCTTCGTTTTTTGTACAGTTATTTGGTCTAGCCAACCCATTAATCAGCCAAGTAATTATTGATAAAGTATTGGGTCAGCGCAGCATTGACACCTTGGATATTTTGGGGGCATTTCTGTTAGGTGTCGCCCTGTTTGAAGGACTGCTCAACGGTTTGCGTACCTTTTTGTTTATAGACACCTCAAACCGCATCGATGTCAAATTGAGTGCGGAGGTAATCGACCACTTGCTCCGGCTGCCCCAAAATTACTTTGACAATCGGCGCGTCGGAGATTTGGTCTACAAATTCAGCATGATGGGCCAGATTCGGGAATTCATGACGAGTACAGCTCTGACAGTGGTTCTCGATGCGGTATTTTCGGTGGTTTACGTCGCCGTGATGCTCTCCTACAGCGTGCAGCTAACGTTTGTATCTTTGGCAGTGGTACCGGTACTGGGGCTGATGATTGTTCTAATCAATCCGCTGGTGCTTCGCCTGATCAAACAAAGAAATATGCGTTTTGCTGACTCTCAATCTTATCTAGTGGAAGTAGTCAGCGGGATTCAAACTGTTAAGGCTCAAAATATTGAATTGAAATCCCGCTGGGAGTGGTCGAGCCGCTACGCAAAATACATTACAGCCAGTTTTAAAACAATTATCACGGGGACTACGGCCGGTACGATTAGCGGCTTTTTAAACCAGGTGGGTAACTTAGCTCAGTTGTGGGTGGGAGCTTATTTGGTACTGGGAAATGAGATTACTTTGGGTCAGTTGATTGCTTTCCGAATTATTTCCGGGAACGTGACTGGTTCGCTGCTGCGTTTTGTGAGCGTGTGGCAGAGTTTCCAAGAAGTATCGATGTCGATCGATATGCTTAAGGATGTGGTCGATACGCCGACGGAAACCAGCGATGAAGACCGGAGCAATATCCCGCTGCCGGCAATTCAAGGGCAGGTTACCTATGAGGAGGTTTCCTTCCGATTCCTGGAGAGCGGGGCACTGCAATTGGCTAATGTTAATTTGGAATTTCCCGCTGGCAGTTTTGTGGGAATTGTGGGGGGAAGCGGTTCCGGTAAAAGTACGGCGATGAAGCTGTTGCAGCGTCTTTATCCGCCGTTGTCGGGCCGGATTTTTATTGACGGATACGACATTTCTAAGGTGGAACTGTACTCGCTCCGCAGCCAACTGGGGGTGGTGTTGCAAGATACTTTGCTGTTTAACTGTACTGTGCAGGAAAATATTGCTCTGAGCAATCCCGATGCGAGTACGGATGAGATTGTGCGAGCTGCGAAATTAGCGGTAGCTCACGATTTTATTATGGGCTTGCCTGCTGGCTACAATACGGTGGTGGGAGAGCGGGGTTCGTCGCTTTCTGGGGGTCAAAGGCAGCGTTTGGCGATCGCCCGCACGATTTTGCAAAACCCGAAACTGCTGATTCTGGACGAAGCTACAAGCGCCCTCGACTACCATTCCGAACGCCAAGTTTGCAATAACTTAGCAGAAGCTTTCGCCGGCCGCACTGTGTTTTTCATTACTCACCGCCTGACTACCATCCAAAACGCTGATGTAATTATTATGATGGATCAAGGTTCTGTAGTCGAGCGGGGAACTCATAAAGAATTAATGGCTCTTAAAGGGCGTTACTACTGCCTCTTCCAACAACAAGAGTCATCGAATACCTGATCTCTAACAAATCACAACTGATCACTAACGCTTAACAACTGAGAACTAACAAATGGCTATGAAATCGTTAATACTTTCTGAGCAACCAGTCATTCTCGAAAAACCAGCGATTTGGTCGCACTTGTTTTTGTGGATGATCATGCTGATGACCACTTCTGCTGTAGTTTGGGCTTATTTTGCTAGCGTAGAGCAAGCTGTCCCCGCTGTCGGCCAATTGGAACTCAAAGATGGTGCTAGAGACATCCAAGCACCTGCTACGGGCGCTGTGGTGAGACTTCACGTTGAAAATGGCGATCGTGTGGAAAAAAACCAGCCTCTGCTCACTTTCAACCCCCTTGCACCCAGTGCCGATTTAACATCCATTCAGAAAACTAAAGAAGCTCTGGAAAAGGAAAATAAATTTTACGAAGATGTTGTCAACGGCAAAATTCAAGGCGCTGTTCCTTCTAACCTAGAATCAACAATCAAGGACAGACAGAGCCTCACCGCACAAAATCAAGTGCTGCAAGCTTTGATTGACGAACTGTACCTAAATCGGGGAGCCAGCGGAAATTTTGATGCTGCCCAGCAAGGACTTTATGTTAATTATCGATCGGAATTTCTGTCTCGCGTTGCTGCTGCTCAAGGCCAAGTTCAGGAGTTGGAAAAACAACTGAAGCAAGCTCAGGATGCTGAGAAAGCCGCCGGCGATCAAATGATAGTCGCACAGCAACAATTGGGTTTTGCCCAGAACCAATTAAATTATGCTCAGCAGCAGTTAGCTTCTTCGCAAGAGCAAGTAAAATCCGCCCTGGCTCAGAAAGATTTAGCCCAAGAACAGTTAGCGAAATCCCAACAAGTATTGAAGTCGAATCAAAACATTCTAGGCAGACTCGCCCCCCTGGTGGAGGAAGGAGCCATCGCTGAACTGCAAAAAGAACGTCAAGAACAAGATGTTTTCAGAGGCCAAAGCGACGTTCTCAAACAGCAAGATCAAATCAAGCAGCGCGAAGGTGAAATCAACTCTCGCAGGGGCGAAATTAACACGCGCCTTGGTGAAATCAATACGCGCCGAGGCGAAATTAACGCGCGTCAAGGTGACATCCAAAAAATTAGTGCTGACATACAGCGCCAGCAAGGAGAGCAAGCGCGCATTCAGGAGTCGATCGCCCGCGCCGAAGAACAGTTAAAAAACACCAAGGATTCCTGGGCAAAAGAACTTTACAGCAAAATTGCTGAAAATGAGAAACAAATTGCCAGCAGCGATTCTCAGCTAAGCCGCTTCAAAGTGGAAAACCTGAAAAAGTTGTCCGAGGTGAACGCTCAGCTAGAAAAGGCTCAACAAAACCGCGACACTCAAGTGATGAAAGCTCCCGTATCGGGGGTTATCTTTGATTTGAAGCCTTCTACGAAGGAGAAAGCTAAGTTGGATATGGCGAAAGATCCGATATGCCAATCCATTATTAATTCGGTGGTGAAGCCAGGGGAACCGCGCCCAGCACGCTGCGAAGAAGCTTATTACGAAGCGCAGCAAACTGAAAAGCTGCTTAAAGTTTTGGATGACGACAACGGTCTGGAAGCAGTTGTTTACCTGGAAAACAGCAATGTGGCTCTAGTATTGGATGCTTTGAGACAGAAGCGGGCAAAATTGGAGCCGTATCACGGCAAGCAATTAGACGGAGAAAAGATTGACTGCGAAACAGGTAAAATTTGCGTTTGTCCAGAGAAGGAAATTAACAGAGAGAAACTGGGTTTGACGAAATACCAATGCGTGCCTGTGGAAGTGAATGTAGAAGCTTTCCCGGCGATGGAGTTTGGTACTGCTGAGGGTGAAGTGATAGAGATTAGCAGTGATGCTGAGCCTCCTACTGAACTGCGGAAATACTATGCTTTCAAAACCAAAATTAAGCTCAAAAATCAGAAGTTTGTTTTGAACAAGGGCAAGGCAAATGAAGTGGAGGTGAACTTGCAGTCGGGAATGTCAGTGAGTTCTAATATCAATATTGGCAAGCGGACTGTTTTGCAGATGTTTATCAACCGATTTACTGGGAAAATGGATACGTTCAAGACTATTAAGTAGCGAACTGTTGACGGTTTACTGTTGACGGTTTACTGTTGACGGTTTACTGTTGATTGTCAGTCGAAAAGCTGATGATATTATGTCCGTTCGATCGATCGCGATTTTTGTTGGGGCGGGTTCAGCAACAATACCTGCCAATAATTGACAATATCAAAAACCCGCCCTGACCGGGATATTATGGTTAATCGATCGGACATGATATGACTAGATTTTACAATTCCGATGCTATAGCAATCCTAAATCAGTTGTACAAATATGTAGGGGTAGTGCTAAGAGTGCCTACCCCCCACGGATCGGGGCAACCACGGGGGGTTTGCCCCTATAACAATTACACAATTCATTTAGAATCGCTATACCGGATTGGATATTAATGAAAAAATTAATCTTATTTACTTTATATCTAATTCCTGTTCTCTTATTAATCGGATTTGTAACGAGTTTTAGCGTTAACGTTCCCGTGGATGACGAGTGGAGGTTAGCTAGCCTTTTTGAAAAAATAGCTGCGGGAAATGTAACTTTTAACGATTTTTGGGCTTTGCACAGCAACCACCGCATACTTTTCCCTAAAATAATTATTGCGGTGCTGGCTTTTGCTTCCCGATGGAATATTAATTATCAGTTGTGTCTCAGCATAGGTTTGGCTGCGATAACTTTTATTGCTATCTACAAGTTATCCTCGATGCAAGTTAAGAATGTCGCGGATGATTTGTGGCATTTAGCTAATATTTTAACTGGTATTTTGCTTTTCTCTCTAGTGCAGCACGAAAACTGGCTTTGGGGATTTCAAATCGCTTGGTTTTTAGTCAATTTGTGTTTTGTCGCTGCGGTTTATGCGCTGGTTTTACCTGACAAATTATTGCCTAATATAGCGGTTTTTAATCGGATGAAACAGAGATGTTGCACCACGATCAATAAGCTATTTAGAAACGGGCAAGATGCCCGTTCCACAAAAATTCAATGTTCTTGTGGAACGGGCATCTTGCCCGTTGTTGAGAATGATGCAACACCTCAGATCAAACAGAGTACGGAAACGGCAGTGCCGTGTCCCTACGATATTCAAATATCGATTGCGGCTGGATTCTGCTTGATTGCGAGTTTTTCCCTGGCTCAAGGTTTGCTTTCTTGGTTGGCTGCGATTCCGGCTGTGGCGGCTGTAGAAGGAAATGCGGCGCAGAAAAGAAAAAGACTTATTGTCTGGATGCTGCTCTTTGTGGCAACTTGTGCTGTTTACTCAATTGATTATCATCCTAGTCGGAAAGCAAGTATTATTTCATTGTTGAATAAGCCGTTTGGGGTGATTGATTACTTTTTAAGTTTGCTGGGTTCGCCAATTGTGCGATCGTCTGGAATTTCAGCATTAGTTGGATTGCTAATATTTTCAAGTTTCTTATTTTTGGTATTCTATTTCTTTGTCATTGGGAACCCTGCGAAGCAATCTCCAGCCCCTGCGATTGCTTCGTTCCTCGCAATGACAGATAGGAATGATATTGCTGAAAGCTATAGCAATCCCAACTCAGTTATGAACGTGGTTCAGGCTGCGACGCTGGACGGGCAAGATGCCCATCCCACAATTCATTTAGGATTACGGCAAGATACTCATTCCAAAATAGATTTAGGAGTGCAGTATCAGGCTTTACCTTGGCTGTCAATAGGTTGTTTTTCGGTTTTATCGGCTCTGTTTATTACGGCTGGGAGGGCCGAATCTGGGGCGATGCAGGCGATCGAATCGTCGAGATATACGACTAATTCGATTTTGTTATTAATTGCTGTGGTTCAGCTAGGGCAATTGTTTGTCCGAGGTAATTATCAAGAAACAAAAGCAACGTTAAAACGTAACTATAAATTTATTTATCGGGTAGTAGCAGGGCTGTTAATTGCTACAATTATTCTTAATTCTCAACAGGCGATCGCCCAAACTAGAGCGGCAATTATTTACAAACAAGGCGCTCAAGATTGTTTGCAGTTAATTAACTATCTGGAACCCTCTGATTTTTTCAATAATTCACCGGAAAGCTGTGTGAGGGTGCTGAGCAAAAAAACTTGGCTGGTGAGAGAAGGCGCTGCAATTATCGACAAAATAGGTTGGATAAAGTTCGAGAAAAATGTAGAGTTTATTTCTGATACCGAGAAAGTTTACGGTTATTTAGACAAACCTCAAACTAGCGATAAATCCTTGACTGTTAAGCAAAATGATGCTATCAAGGCTGCTGGTTGGGCGGTTTTGCCAGAAAAATTGCAACAGCCGAATATTGTACTGCTATCTGTCGGGGACAAAAAATCTTTTTTTGCTAACGCTTATGTAAATTTGGACAGTCCCGACATTGCTGAGAGTTTAAAATCTGAGTTATACAATAATGCAAGGTGGGCTGTTGATTTGTCGGATAATAATTTGCCGATCGCCCAAACTGAAATTAAAGCTTGGGTGTATAATCCTGTTGACAACCAGTTTGTCGAGTTGCGCGGAGGATGAGGAGTGAAAATTTCTGTGATTATACCAGCCCACAATGAGGAGGGCTGTTTGTACGGTACTGTGCGGGCGATCGCCCAGACGCTCGATTTAGAAGGCATTCCGCACGAAATTTTGATTGTGAATGACAACAGTGTCGATCGAACTATTGATATTTGCCAGGAGTTGTCAGAGACTTTTCCCACAGTTAGATACATCAACAATCAACCTCCGAATGGTTTCGGATTTGCTGTGCGGCGGGGATTGGCGGAATTTGACGGAGATGCGGCAGCAATTGTGATGGCGGATGCTTCCGACGATCCGATGGATTTGGTAGCAGGATACCGCAAGTTGCAAGAAGGATATGATTGTGTTTTCGGTTCCCGCTTTATCAAAGGTGGCTTTATAGTTGATTATCCAATTCACAAGTTAGCAATTAACCGCCTAGCAAACTGGTTTGTCAAAAGTATTTTCGGCTTGCGCTACAGCGATGTCACCAATGCTTTTAAGATTTACCGCAGAGAAGTAATTGAAGGCGTACAACCGATTTTGAGCCATCATTTTAATTTGACAGTGGAACTGCCATTAAAAGCAATTGTCCGGGGTTTTTCCTATACGGTGATCCCTCTCAGGTGGTACAATCGGACTGCTGGTATTTCTAAGCTGAAAATTAAAGAGATGGGCAGTCGATATTTGTTTATTGTCTTGTATGTCTGGCTCGAAAAACATCTCTCTCGCGGCGACTACCACCGGACTAGAAAGATAGCAAAATTAAAAGTGAATGCCTGAGAAAATTTTAATTGTGGGCGGTGCGGGTTTTATCGGCAGTTGTTTGGCAATTGGCCTGAAGAAACTGCACCCGGAATGGCAAATAATTTGTTTAGATAACCTGCGTCGCCGGGGCTCGGAATTGAATCTGCCTCGGCTTAAAAGTTGCGGTATTCAGTTTGTTTACGGGGATATTCGCACAGCGGCAGATTTAGATCCAGTTGCACTCAATGCTGACTGCATTATAGATTGTGCTGCAGAACCTTCTGTGCTGGCTGGTTTTAGTTCACCTCAGTACGTTTTGCAGACGAATTTACTGGGCACTGTGAATGTTTTGGAGTTGGCGAGACAAACGGGTGCGAGTTTGCTGTTTTTGTCTACGAGTCGGGTTTATCCGATCGCCAGTGTCAAGTCTGTTAAACTGTTAGAGTTGCCGAATAGATTTGCGATCGCCCCTGAGCAAACTTTACCCGGTATATCGGAGTTAGGCATATCAGAAGACTTCCCATTAAAAGGACACCGTTCGCTTTACGGAGCAACTAAATTAGCTTCGGAATTGCTGATTGAGGAATACAGGGAAGCATACAATGTGCCGGCAATTATTAACCGTTGCGGGTTAATTACGGGTGCTTGGCAAATGGGTAAAGTCGATCAGGGAGTTTGCGGTTTGTGGGTGGCGGCTCACTATTTTCAAAAGTCGCTGAATTATATCGGTTTTGGTGGCAGTGGGAAGCAGGTTAGGGATTTGCTGCACGTTGAAGATTTGTTGAGGTTAGTTAATTATCAGTTAGAACATTTTGCTGAATTTGACGGCGAAGTTTTTAATGTTGGCGGCGGTTTGAGCAACAGTCTTTCTTTGCTTGAGACAACTGATTTGTGCCAAAAGATTACTGGGAAATCGATTTCAATTAATCCTGTTTTGGAGGAACGCGCGGGGGATATTCCGATTTTTATTACTGATTCTTCTAAGGTGATGGAGAAAACAGGATGGCGGCCTGTTATGGGGCCGGAAGCGGCTTTGCAGGATATTTATGATTGGATTGCTGCTAATGAGGTTGTTTTAAGTTCGATATTATAGGGATTTTTTTAATGGCAGATGGCAAATACTAAGGTGCGTCGCTATGGGAAATTTCGTCACTATTTGAGTGACTAGAAGCGACGCACCCTACGGCGAAATTTCATCCCCGTCTAAAATTCCCACCATTATTTTCATTAAATCCTCTAAATCGTCAGGCACTTTAAACAAATTGATATCTTGAAAAATAGTGTGCTGATTTCTGTCTAACTTGCCAAATCGCCAGACATCTCCCATTGTCACCGCACCGTAAAAGATATTTTGCTCTTCAACGTGAGACATCGCGATCAATTCTACAGCTAGTTGGGTAAATCCTCTAGTCATATCGTCGTTCTTTGCTTCAATGACTAGCAATTCTCGCTCGGATTTTACGAAATAATCTAAATTACCCTTTAACCAGCTATTAACGTTGAGAGTATACTCAAATCGCAGTTGACATTTGCAGTACCGGATGATGTCCAGCAAAACTGGCGATACTAATGATTCTCTTCTAGCTGTTTCGCTGCTGAGACTGACAAAAAATAAAGTTTCTTTAATTCTTTGTTTGAGAAAAGCTATTTCTGCCAGTTCTCTAGAGGTATGCGGCAAAGACAGCTCAGTTTTAATCAGCGAGTAATCAAATTCTGCTAAAATTTGTTCCGTTTCGTAAGGTAACTCAAAGTATGAACGAAATGTATATTCTCGACCTTCCTGTAATATTTTTTGCTTGGTCATACTGTTTGAAATTGCAATGTGTTTATTTGTAAATTATTATAGCAAATCTCAATCATTCATACAGATTTGTATGGTAGTGTCCCCGTGCCTACCCTCTATCGCTTATCCCCAAACTTCTGTCAAATCTAAGACAAACCCAGGCAACACATCTTCACCGAACAAACTAATAGGATTTTCCAAGACTTCTACATCTTGATTTTGCCTGTAAATCTCCACCTTTTTGTTTTTCCGATCTATCAACCAACCCAAACGAGCGCCATTGTTCATATACTCTTTCATCTTGGCTCGCAGCGGTTCCATGTTGTCAGTTTTAGAACGGAGTTCTACCACAAAATCAGGACACAAGGGAATAAAACTTTCTTTTTGTTTTGGGGTGAGCCCATCCCACCTTTCTTGACGCACCCAAGCAGCATCGGGAGAGCGATCGGCTCCATTGGGCAAGTGAAAACCAGTAGAAGAGTCAAATGTCTTTCCCAGTTTAGTTTGGCGGTTCCACAGCCAGAGTTGCCCGTTTAAATCAGAGTTTCTGTATCCTGTTTCGCCTCCGGTTGGTGGATTCACGATTAACTCTCCTTGTGCTGTTCTTTCTAATTGTAATTCTCGGTTGGCGATCGCCAATTCAACGAATTGCTCGCGGGTAACGGTGAGTGTTAGTGTCGGCGGAATATTCACAGCAATGGCGCGGGATGTTTGTGTCATCATTTTTTTCCTACAATTGATGCTTTTTTAGCAAATTTATCCTGATTTTGCCCAGCCCAAACTACAGGAATACTTGCAATTTTTATTATAACAATTGAAATGCTCTAGGGGCGGCGATCGCTTTCCCCGATCGTTAATTGTTTGATTTCGAGGCTTTGACAAACATTTGCCCTCCCAAAAACCGCCACAACAAAGGCAATTTTAAGTAAATTTTTAACAGCAAAGGCGAGGCCGGTCTGCCTTTGGTCGAAAATGGTAAAAATCTCGGTATAATTAAGTCGATTTCAAAGCCGACGGTTTGTAAAAGTTCTTGCAGCGATAAGTGGGTAATTGGTAATTGATGGTCGATAAAGTCGTAATACTCTTGGAAAGAATATTTAAAATTTGGTTGGACAACTAAGAGAGAACCCCCTGGCTTAAGCGCCTCAAAGCAAAATAAAATAATTTGGATGAGTTCTTCTTTATTGCGGAGATGTTCAAAAAAGTTAGAGATAAATATACGGTCAAATTGTTCGCTAAAAGCTGGTTGATCATCAAAGCTTAAAACATCAATATTCAGCACTTTTACATCTGGATTGGCAAATAACTTGGAATCGGGGTTTAGATCAATCAAACATTTTTTTTTAGCCTGAATTTGATTTATAAACTCGCAGTAACCGCCGCCAATATCTAAAACTGTTGATTCTGGAGGAACATAATCTTGTAAAAATTCGTCAATTAAAACTTTCCATAGTGCCACCTTGGCTTGCAGTTGTCGGGAATCAAATCGATTGGCGTACAATTTTTTGAGATATGCGTCGGTTTTCATAGTAAAATAGCAGAGACTGAGTATGAGTTTATCACTTTCACAGCTAACTATGAATGTTATATCTACCGAAATACCGGAAGTTCTGATCATTGAGCCGAAAATTTTCGGAGACGATCGCGGTTTCTTTTTTGAGAGTTTCAATCACAAAGCTTTTGTCGAAAAAACAGGCGTGACAGCCGAATTTGTTCAAGACAATCATTCCAAATCCTCTAAAAATGTGCTGCGCGGTTTGCACTACCAAATGCAGCAGCCTCAAGGCAAATTGCTGCGGGTAGTTGCGGGAGAAATATTTGATGTAGCGGTAGATATTAGAAAAAGTTCGCCGACTTTTGGGCAGTGGGTTGGCTGTTTAGTGAGTGCAGAAAATAAACGGCAATTTTGGGTGCCGGCGGGATTTGCTCACGGTTTTTTAGTGGTTTCGGAGACGGCTGAAGTTTTGTATAAAACTACAGATTATTACGCACCAGCACACGAGCGGTGTATCCTGTGGAATGATCCCGATTTGGCGATCGACTGGCCGCTAGATGGTGCCCAACCAATCTTATCAGCTAAAGACCAAGCTGGACAAACGTTGAAAAGATCTCAAGTGTTTTGATCATGAAAATTTTACTCGCAGGTGGCAGCGGACAGCTAGCTCAAGAATTGCAGCCGATTTTATTATCTTCGGGAGAGGTTATTGCGCTCGATCGCACTCGCCTCGATTTATCCCAACCCGAAAGCATCCGTCAAGCAATGGCTGAAATTCAACCGGATTTAGTCGTCAATTCGGGTGCTTACACTGCAGTAGACAAAGCGGAAAGTGAACCAGAATTAGCATATGCAGTCAACGGTATTGCCCCAGGAATTTTTGCAGAAGAATGCGAAAAACTAGGAGCAAGTTTGATTCACATTTCCACTGATTATGTATTTGACGGCAGCCACGGTTCTGCTTATCTGGAAACAGATTATACGAACCCGCTGGGAACTTACGGCAAATCGAAATTAGCAGGCGAGGAAGCAATTCGGAAAGCGGGAAACCGAAATATTATTATTAGAACCGCGTGGGTTTACGGCAACGGCGGCAAAGGTAACTTTGTCAAAACCATGCTGAGGTTGGGAAAGGAAAGGGAAGAAATTCGAGTAGTAGCAGATCAGATCGGAAGTCCTACTTGGACGGCGGATTTAGCAGAGGCAATTTCGCAAATTATTCCTCTCCTTGGGCCAGAAACTTTTGGAACATACCAGTACACTAACAGCGGTGTTTGTAGTTGGTACGATTTTGCGATCGCCATTTTTGAGGAAGCAGCACAACTCGGCTTACCTCTAAAAGTTCAGCGCGTAATTCCCATCACCACCGCCGAATATCCGACACCCGCAAAACGTCCGGCTTTTTCTGTCCTCTCTACGGTAAAAATATCAGCACTTCTAGGCACGTATCCTCCCCACTGGCGGCAAGGGCTAAGACAAATGCTGGCAAGAGAAGTGAAATAAAAAATTGAGGAAGACTCAAAACGCGAGGGCGAGTTTTGTTCATGAGTTACCTGTTATATGCAAAGTTTCTCACCTAAACTCGCCCCTACAAATTAAGAAAAATCTCCCCATGTCTGAATCCATGAAAGTCAAGCAACAATATATTTTAATTGCCGCATCAGTTCTCGGCATTCTAATACCAGCGTCATATATTTTGTACTTGATATCGCAAGCGGGAGACTTGTCTAACTTTGATTATTGGTGGATGACGTGGAATTTTTATTCAGTAGACGGTTTCTCTACAAATCCTTTTAATTGGATATTTCGGGCGAACGAGCATTTTGTCTTGATTCCGGCAATTATTTATGGCTTGAATATAGCTGTCACCCAAGGTTCAAATATTGGTTTGTGTTTAGTTGCCTGGTTCTTGGCTTGGATTCAGTGTCACGTATTAATTGCTCTGCTGCCATTAAAATTGAGGCGTTTTCCGCTACAATTTATTTCGCTACTCCTTTGCATTTCTATTTTTAATTTTACTCCAGCGGCGGCTCACAATTGGATGCGGGGATTCAGCGGCGTTCACTGGATAATTGCTAATTTATTTGTGATTTGTTCGATATTTTGTTTGCAATCCTATGCGACGCTTTTGTCAAGTAAGAGGGAGGCGGAGCCTCTGAATATTCATTCCCAGGCAGAGCCTGGTAACGAGTTTGTAGGGGCGGTGCCCCCGTGCCCGCCCTCGCATTTACAAAATAAGTGGGTAATTGGCAGCATTGTTTTTGGTGTTTTAGGCTGTATTAGTTACAGCACTCCTTTAGGTTTGTGGCCGATATTGTGTGCTGCTGCTGTTGTGCTGAGGTTTCCTCGGCGAATAACTTATTTGTATTTCATTGCTTCGATTGCAGTGATTGGCATTTATTTTTTAACTTATAAAACTCCATCTCATCACCCTTCTTTAACTAAAATTAACCCGCTGAAAACTCTCGAATATATTCCCACTTATCTCGGCGGTATTTTTAGCGAAAATATTATTGTTGCTTCAATTATTGGTATAATTGGTTTGATTGCAGTGACGGGTTTTGTGACTTATTGGCTATTTGTAAAAAAGGTCGATCGCCCGGATTGGCTGCCTTGGCTATCAATCCAACTTTACACGCTGCAAACGGCGTTAATGGCTGCGGTTAGTCGATCGGGATTTGGCGTCGAACAAGCCACCGCTTCCCGCTACGCCACACTCCCAGCTTTGTTTTGGATGAGTACAATTGTGCTGACAGTATTGTGGGTGCGCGAGTTGCAGCCAACACCCAGAATTCAAGGACGTTGGCTGACACCGCTGTTTGCAGTCGCCACAGTCGCGATTATTTTAATGTACGGGGTGGGAGGCGAAACTGCAATGGCGATCGCCCGCAGAGCAACCTATCAACCGTTAGTAGCATTATCACTGCAATTAGGCATCACCGACGTAACGCTAATTAAAGACCGAGTAGGCAACAAACCTGCCGCTTTTGTCGGGTTAATCGACGCCTTAAAAACTAACAACTTAGTGCCATTTAACCGAGATATCAAAAAACACAATTTCTGTGCAGCATTAGACACAAAAATCGACGCAAATTTACTGTCAGCACCCAAAGACGGAGTACCCGGATATTTTGATACAGTAACTAAACTCGCACCCGCCGCCTCCAGAGTAATTGGCTGGGTAGGAGACCCCGAAAACAATGTAAAATGTATGGCCATTCTCAATCAAGAAAATGTCGTTCGAGGTTTCGCCATGTCAGGATTTCCGCGCCCAGATTTAGTTAAATTGTTTGGCCCTTCCTACGAATTCGCAGCTTGGAGAGGATACATTCAAACATCACCAACAGATAAATTGTTGACAGCCTATGCCTCCTTTAAAAACCGCAAAGGTTGGGTAGCCTTGCGAAACTCCCAAGTTATCAATAAAAACTAAAAAACCTCTCCTTCTCCTCCTCTGCGCCCTCTGCGCCCTCTGCGGTTAATAAAAAAAAACCTCATTAACAACACAAATGAAATAGAATATCCCTATGCCGAAACACCTCAGCTTCGTAATCCCAGTTCACAACGAAGAAGCCACCCTAAAATTACTGTTTGACAAAATTCAACTTGTCATGTTGCAAACAGAAATTGACAGTTACGAAGTCATTTTCATAGATGACGGTAGCCGCGATTATTCCTGGCAAGAAATCACAGATTTAGCCAGCCAACATCCCAAACTAATTAAAGCGATTAAAATGCGCCGCAACTTTGGCAAATCCGCCGCACTTTCAGCAGGATTTCGCAATGCAGCAGGGATAATTATCTTTACTCTCGATGCTGACCTTCAGGATGATCCCGCTGAAATTCCCAAATTCTTACATCATTTAGAATCGGGATTTGATTTAGTTTCCGGTTGGCGAAAACAGCGGAACGACCCGCTTTCTAAAACTTTACCTTCCAAGCTGTTTAATGCCGTTGCCTGTTTGCTGACTGGGGTGCAAATGCACGATATGAATTGCGGTTTTAAAGCGTATCGTAGGGAAGTTTTGCAGTCGATTAAATTGTACGGGGAATTGCACCGCTACATTCCAGCTTTAGCAAACAATTTAGGGTTTAAAATTGGTGAAGTAGTTGTCGAACATCATCCGCGCAAGCACGGAAAATCGAATTACGGCTGGGAACGTTATGCGCGGGGATTTATTGATTTGTTGACGGTGTTAGCCACAACGCAGTATTTACACAAACCGGGTCATTTGTTTGGCGGTTTGGGATTGTGTTTTGGCTTGGTTGGAACTGTTTCGCTGAGTTATTTGATAGTTATTTGGTTTCTAAATTTGGCGGGGATGAATTTTGGGCCGATCGGGAATCGACCTTTGTTATTTTTTGGGATTTTGTGTACAATTCTGTCGGTGCAGTTGATTTCTTTGGGGATTTTAGCTGAGTTGATGGCGCGGAATGTGGATGCTGATTATGTGGATAAGCAAATTAGCGAAATTATTGATGATTCTGGTTTTGATATTTAACCGCAGATTAAGGCGGATTAAGGCTGATTAACGCAGATAAATCGGCTATTGCAATTGCTTCTAAGTAGGTCGGCGCAAAAAAACCGAACTATGTTAAGATAAGTAAACAAAAAGAATATATCTACTGAGGTAACTC